>JAFMLG010000051.1 GCA_017852335.1 Actinomycetota bacterium
CGGGACGCCGGTGGCCCGGTGCTCCGACCGACGCACCAGCTGCGCCAGCGCGACCGCGTCCCCCCCGTGCCCGAGCCCGAGGGCGACGGCGACCCCGAGAGCGGCGCTGGAGGAGAGGCCGGCGCCGACGGGGATCGTGGTCGTGAGCCGCCCCTCCAGCCCCTCGGTCGGTGCGAGCTCGGCGACGACGCCGGCGACGAACCGACCCCAGGCCGGCCGGACGTCGCGCGGCTCGCCCGCGAGGGGCAGCGTCAGGTCGACCGGTTCGGGCTCGTCGGCCGAGGTGAGGTGGACGCGGTCCCCGCCGCGCCGTCCCCGCAGCTCGGTCCAGCGATCGATCGCCATCGGGAGTACGAGCCCGCCCGTGTAGTCCGTGTGGTCGCCGATCAGGTTGACGCGGCCCGGGGCGCGGACGTGGACCTCGCCGCCGGTCACGGCCGGTCCTCCGCCACGATGCGGAGCAGCACGGCCGCCGCGGGCCGCAGGTCCGGCAGCCGGACCCCGTGGACGCCGAGCTGCCGCCCGGTCGCGACCAGCGATCCCGCCGTCCACCACGCCGGCGGCTCGAGGTCGACGAGCGGTTCGACGTGGGGGAGGTGGACCGGGGCGACGCGGTAGCGGCGGTCCGGATCGAGGTCGGGGAGCAGGAGCGGCGGCGTCGTCGCGTGCCGGGACGTGTCGAGCGCCGCGACCCCGAGCAGCGCCTCCGTGCGGTCGGTCGCGTACACCCCCAGCGCGCTCCGGGGACCGTCGAGGTCGAACCGGATCAGATCGCCGTGGTGGAGGAGCCCGCGGTGCTCGCGGTACAGCGCGATGGTGTCGCGGACGACGTCGAGCTCGCGCGCGTCGAACTCGGTCAGGTCGGCCTCGATGCCGAGGTGGCCGAACAGCGCGGTGATCGCGCGGAACCCGATGTCGTGCACCCGACCGCTGGTGTGCGTGTGCCGGGGTCCGATGTGCGCGCCGGTCATCTCGAGCGGGACGAGCAGCGAGGTCCCGCGCTGGATCCGCTGGCGCTCCAGCGGATCGTTGCTGTCGCTGGCCCAGACGCGGTCCGTGCGTCGGAGGATGCCGTGGTCGACCCGGGCGCCGCCCGATGAGCAGGACTCGATCTCGACGTGCGGGTGGGCGGCGCGGAGCGCGTCGAGGAGCGCGTAGACGGCGAGGGTCTGCCGGTGCGTCCCGGCCCGTCCGTGCGCGTCGGCCGCGTGGATGTGGGGACGGTTCATGTCCCACTTCAGGAAGTCGATTGCGTGGTCGGTCAGCAGGCGGTCCAGCGCGGCGTGCACGTGGGCGTACGCCTCGGGCCTCGTGAGGTCGAGCACGAGCTGATGGCGGTGGAGCACCGGCTGGTACCGGTCGTCGACCAGGGCCCAGTCCGGGTGCGCCCGGAACAGGTCGCTGTCGGGGTTCACCATCTCCGGCTCGACCCAGAGGCCGAACCGCATGCCGGCGGCGTGGACGGCGTCGATCAGCGGCGCGAGCCCCTCGGGATGCGCCTCCGGCGAGACCCGCCAGTCGCCGAGCCCGCGGGTGTCGTCGCGGCGACCGCCGAACCAGCCGTCATCCAGCACGAACCGCTCGACCCCGACCTCGGCCGCCAGCTCGACCAGCTGCGCCAGCCGGGTCGCGTCGTGGTCGAAGTAGACGGCCTCCCACGAGTTGAACGTCACCGGTCGGGGGGTCGCGGCGTGCGTGGCCCGGGCCCGGGCCGTCCGGTGCAGGCCCCACCCCATCGGCGTGAGTCCGCGCGCGGAGAACGACGCGATCAGCTCCGGGGTCGCGTACGCCTCGCCGGGGGCAAGGACGACCTCGCCGGCGTGGAGCAGCTCGCCGAGCTGCAGCTGCCGCCGGCCGTCGACGGTCCGCTCGGCCGACCACTGGTGGTTCCCGCTCCAGGCGAGGTGCGTGGCCCAGGCCCGGCCGGACCACTCCCCGGTCCCGCGCTCGACGGCGATGACGAACGGCGACGTCTCGTGCGAGGTCCGGCCGCGCCGGTTCTGCGCGACGAGGGTCCCCGACGTCCAGCGGTGGCGCTCCGGCGTCATCTCCCGACCCCAGCGTCCGCCCGGCGCGATGAGCTCGTCGACGTGGTCCGGGACCGGCAGGCTCATCAGCAGTTCGGTCAGGCGGTACGCGTCGTCCCCGGTGTTGGTCAGGATGCACCGGACGCGGAGCGTGTCGTCCAGCTCCAGCTCGGTCCGCAGCTCGAGCCCGGCCGCGGGGTCCGTCGCGACCACCGTCAGCGTCGAGGTCCCGCCCGCGTCGTGGCGACGCGCGTCGGTGACCTCGAACCGGGGGGCGAAGTCACGGCCGTCGCCGCGCGAGCCGACCAGGCCGGGTCGACCGTCGAAGCCGCCGCCGTGCTCGGGGACGACGGGGAGCGGCCCGCGCCACAGGGGCAGCCCCGGCTGCACGCCGACGTCGTGCACGGCGAGGACGGCGGCGCCGTCCGCGTCGGGACCGAGGGGTTCGCCCCAGTGCGCGATCGCGACAGGGCCGGGCCCGACGGCGACGACGACCTCGGTCGTCGGGCCGACGAGCCGCTCGAGTCGGGGTGCGGTCACGGTCCGTTCCCTCCGTCCGCGGTCGTGACCCCGAGCCAGAACGCGAACTCGTGGGTCCCCGCGGGGATGCGGTGCTCGGGCGCGACGTCGGGCCCGCAGCTCGCGGTCCCGAGGCCGCGGTGGGCGACGTCGAGGTGGATCCAGAGCCGGTCGGACGCCGGCAGGTCGTCGGCCGAGGCCGCGGCGAGCAGCGCCTCGGCCGGGTGCGCGACGACCGCGACGTGCAGCGACGCCGGCCCCATGGCCCGGACCCAGAGGGTCTCACCGGCCGCCGGGTCGGTGCAGGCCAGCCACCGCGTCGCGGTCCGGAGTCCGTGCTCCTGGGGCACGAGGTACGGCAGGCGGTCCACCTCGCCGTCCCAGACGCCGAGCAGGGAGCCCCGGCACCGGTCGGGGTAGTTCTCGCCCGGTCCGCGGCCGTACCACCGGAGGTGGCCGAGCCGGTGGGGGACCGCGAGGCGGACCCCCACCCGACCCGGGTCCGCGAGCGCCTCGGGGACCTCGATCCGGACGTGGTGGAGGACACCGCCGTCCCGGGGCTCGGACCGCAGCTCGGTCGGGACGAGCTCCGCGGCCGGTGCGCGGTCCAGTCCGGCGGCGAGCCAGCGGTCGAGCGCACGCCCGCCGATCGTCATCGCGGCCCGCCGGTCGGGCATCAGCTTGAAGCCGTCGTTGTCCGTCGCCGCCCGGAGCAGCGTCGGCTCGGGCGGGGTCAGCAGGAGCGCGGGGAGCCGTGCGGGCACGGCCGGGCCGGGCAGCGGCGCCGGGACCGGCCCGGTCCGGTCGGCGAGCACGGCCTCGTCCCAGGCGACCGCGTGCCCGGCCGCCGCGTACCAGGTGGCCGCGCGCAGCTCCCACACGACGCGGAGGACGAGCTCGACCCCCTCCGGCCCGGCCTCGCGACGGGCGCGGTCCCGGGCCGCCACGACGGCGGGGGGCGGGGGGACGACGACCGTCCCCCGGGGCGGCACCGCGGGGACGTCGAGCGGTGCCGCCACGACCTCGGCGCCGTCGACCAGCAGCGTGCACCGTGCCGCGAGGTCGTCGAGGCCGGTGAACGAGCGGTCGCTCGTGATGCGGACCGACCCGTCGGCGTCGACGGTCGTGCGGACCGGTCGGTACACCCAGGCGACCTCGGTCAGCGCCGGATGCGGATCCCCCTCGGCCCCGACGAGTCCGTCGGCGACGAAGTTGGCGTCGTTCGGCTCGTCCCCGAAGCCCGCGCCGACGACCAGTCGCCCGGTCGCGGGGTGGCGGAGCGCGTGGTCCTTCCACTCCCAGATGAACCCGCCCTGCAGTCCGGGCGTCCGCAGAATCACATCCCAGTGGCCGGCCAGGCCACCGTTCGAGTTCCCCATCGCGTGGCTGTACTCGCACATCATGAGCGGGCGGTCGCCCCGGCCCTCGCGGCCGTACCGCTCGACGGCGGCCAGCGGGGGATACATCGGGCAGACCACGTCGCTGGCGGCCCGGCCCCCGTCGACCCAGTTGGGGTTCGCGTCGGCGGGGTCGTGCACGGGGTCGGCGTTGGCGGCGCCGACGTCGAGGGGGAGCCGGCCGGTCGGATCGTGGTGGTCGCCGTGGTGGATGGCGCCCTCGTACTGGAGCGGCCGCGTCGGGTCGACCCGGCGGATCCACCCGGCCAGCGCGTCGTGGTTCGGTCCGTACCCGGTCTCGTTCCCGAGGCTCCAGGTGATGACGCAGGGATGGTTCCGGTCGCGCTGCACCATCCGCGCCCCCCGCTCGAGGAAGCTGGCGCGGTACCGCTCGTCGCGGCAGATCGACGTGTCGAACGCGTGCCCCTCGATGTCGGCCTCGTCCACGACGTACATCCCGAGCTCGTCGCAGAGGTCGAGGAGGCGGTGGTCCGGCGGTGCGTGGGCGGTGCGGATGGCCGTGATGTTGTGCCGTCGCATCGTGACGAGGTCGGCGCGCATGTCCTCCGGACCGACCGCCCGCCCGCGGTCCGGATGATGGTCGTGCCGGTTGACGCCGTGGATCCAGACCGGGACCCCGTTCACGAGGAGCCGGCGATCATGGACCTCGACCCGACGCAGGCCGCACCGCGTCGCGACGCGGTCGAGGGTCCGCCCGTCCGGGCCGAGGAGCTCGACCTCGACGGCGTACAGCGCCGGCGTCTCGGCCGACCACGCCCGCGCGGTCGGGACGGTCACGGCATGGCGGGTCCGGTGGCCGTCGAAGACGTCGACGGCGTACGCGTCGGCGGGGACCGGGGCGACCGCGGGCGCCTCGACGGGGGTGCCGTCGGGGTCGAGGACGCGGACCCGGATCGTGAGGCCGGTCGGGAACGGGGCCCCCGGCGGGGCGTCGACCTCGCAGAGGACCGCGAGGCGCCCGATCCCGGTGGCGGGGTCGAGGTCGGTCTCGCAGACGACGTCGTGCACGTGCACGGCCGGCCGCGTCTCGAGCACGACCGGACGGAGCAGTCCGGCCAGCCACCACTGGTCCTGGTCCTCGAGGAAGCTCTGCGCGCTGTACCGGACGACCGTGATCGCGAGCTCGCGGGACGTCCCGGGCGCGTCGTCGCGGACGAGGTCGGTCAGCTCGTACTCGCTCGGCAGACGGCTGTCCGTCCCGTAGCCGACGAACCGTCCGTCGAGGTGGACGGCGTGGACGCTCTCGGCGCCCTCCACCCGGAGGAACACGCGCTCCGTGCGCCAGGACCCGTCCTCCGGCGCGACGATCGCGCGCCGGTGGACGCCGGTGGGCAGGACGGGCGGCAGGTGCGGCGGGACCTCGTCGAACGGCATCCGGACGTTCGTGTACGCCGGCACGTCCTCGGTGCCCTGGAGCGTCCAGGTGCCCGGCACCTCGACGGTCCGGTCCGGCGCCGGCCCCGTCAGGGCCCCGGCCGGGACCGCGTCGGGGTGCGCGAAGCGGGCGAAGGACCAGGCGCCGTCGAGGGCCGTCGCGGTGTCCCGGGCCAGCGGGACGTGCATCGGGCGGCGGGCGATGCCGGTGAGCGTCGGCTCGGCCCAGGGCCGGACGTCGCCGAGTCCGGGGAGCACGCTCAGCCCGCGCCGGGCAGGTGGCGCAGGCGCGCCGCGAGCTCCTCGGGGACCACCGGGTTGAAGTACTCGCGGCAGGCGACCTCGGCCGCGGCGATGAAGCGCTGGACCCCGGCGTCGCGCCACGGCGAGACGATCTCGATGTTGAACCACGCGTCGGGGTGCGAGCCGTCGCTCGGGCGCTGGTTCAGCCACATCATGTACGGCAGCGGCCGGTCGTGCAGCTGGTCCAGGCGCGCGAACACGTCCACGAGCAGCCGCGCGAGCCCGTCCCGCTGCGCCGCGTCGGCCGCGACGAGGTCCCCGATCGGCACGTCGGCCGCGATGGAGACCTCGACGGGGTAGCTCGGGGCGTGGGGCACCGCGGCGGTCCAGGCGCCGCTGCGGGCGACCAGGCGCGGGCCGGGGTCGGCCTCCGGCCGCCAGCCCGCCGCCAGCCGCTGCGCGGGCCGCTCGGGCACGTGGTCGTAGGCGTAGATCTGGCCGTGGGGGTGGGAGATGGTGGCACCGACCTCGGCCCCGCGGTTCTCGAAGACGAGGACCAGGTCGACGTCGGCGCGGGCACCGAGCACCTGTGTCCGTTCGGCCCAGAGGTCGATCACGCGGCGCACCCCCGCCGCACCGAGCGACCAGAGGTCCGCGTCGTGGTCGGGGGTGTAGAGGACGACCTCGCACCGTCCGCCGGGCATCGCCGGCCACCGGTTCGGGAACCACCGCACCTCATAGGGGTCGGGGGCCTCGAGGCCGCCGACGCAGAACGGGCAGCCGTGGGAGGGCCGGTTCGGTCGACCCTGCCGGGTCCCGACGACGTGGACGCGCGTCCCGAGGTGCGGGTCGACGCGCAGCTCGTGCGCGGGGGCGTCGTCGTGACCGGTCCGCCCGGACGCGGGGGGCGCGGCGGCGTCGACCGGCTCGGGCGGGGGAGCGGTCATGCGCGGGCGATTCGGACGACCTCGGCGTCGTCGCCGTCGTCGGTCGTGGGGGTGGCGACGATCAGTCGGCGGGCGTGGTCACCGATCGTCGCGCGGGCGTCGGCGGCGAGGCCGTCGTCCGTCACGACCGTCCCGGCCGCACCGAGCCCGACGATCTCGGACAGTCCGGTCACGCCCCACTTCGTGTGGTCCGCGAGCACCACCAGGTCGCCTCCGGCCTCGATGAAGGCGCGGTTGGTCTCGGCCTCCATGAGGTTCGGCGTGGTGAAGCCGGAGTCCTCGGCCATGCCGTGCACGCCCATGAACACGAGGTCGAGGTGGAGGGTCCGGAGCGCACCGACGGCCACCGGCCCGACGAGCGCGTCGCTGGGCGTCCGGACACCGCCGGTCAGCACGACGGTGCGGTCGGGGCGGCCGGCCTTCGTCAGCCCCTCGGCCACGCCGGTGCTGTTCGTGATCACGGTCAGCCCCTCGACGCCCTCGAGGTGGGTGGCGAGGCGGAACGTCGTCGTGCCGGCGGTGATGCCGATGGCCGCGCCGGGGGGGACCAGCTCCGCGGCGGCCCTGGCGATCGCGTCCTTCTCCAGCGTGTTCCGGAGCGACTTCGCCTCGAACCCGGGTTCGAACGAGCTCTGCAGCGACGGCACCGTCGCGCCACCGTGGACCTTCGTCAGGAGCCCCGCCTCGTCGAGCGTCTCGAGGTCGCGCCGGACGGTCATGTCCGAGACGCCGAGGATCTGCGCCAGCTCCGTCACGCGCACGGCGCGCGCGCGCCGGACCTCCTTGAGGATGAGCTCGTGTCGGTGCTGCGCCAGGGTCCGCTTGGTGTCCATGGCGCACAGGTTGTTCCATCGTTCGGACGATGTCAACACTTCCGCACACTCCTACCGGTGTCGGAGGAGTCGCCGACCGCCGGAACGGGGTCGCGGAACCGGCCGGTGCGGTGTTCGTCCGGCCCGAGACCGTGTGCGACGAGGGGGGCGCTCATGTGCGGTTATGTATTGACCCGTGTGAGGATGTGTGATACCAACATTGGACGGGGGTAGCCCGTGGAACGACGATGGGAGGGGAGCAGATGGACGGCAAGCATTCGCACGACCCGGTGCGGGGTCGGTCCGCCCGTCGCGGGTTCGCACGCCGCGCGCTGGCGCTCGGCACGGTCGTGGCGCTCGTCGCGGCCTGCGGGTCCGACGACGCCGGTGGGACGATCACGCTCGGATCGAACTACTCCGACGAGGTGCCGCGTGAGGCCCTCGCGGCCGCGGTGGACTCGTGCGGTCTCGACGTCGAGATCAACACGGTCGACCACAACACGTACCAGGAGAACTTCAACACCTACGTCCAGCAGCCGGACGACGTCATGGCCTGGTTCGCCGGCTACCGCATGCGCGCCTTCGCGCAGCGCGGCGTCGTCGGTGACATCTCGGACGTCTGGGAGAACCTCGACGGCATGAGCGAGGGCTTCCAGAGCGCCTCCAGCGGCCTCGACGGGAACCAGTACTTCGTGCCGCTCTACTACTACCCGTGGGCCGTGCACTACCGGGTCAGCGTGTTCGAGGAGAACGGCTACGAGGTCCCGACCACGTGGGACGAGCTGCTCGCCCTGGCCGCGCAGATGGAGGCCGACGGGATCACCCCGTTCGCCGCGGCGAACGACGGTCGCTGGCCGCAGATGGGCATGTTCGACATGATCAACATGCGTGTCAACGGCTACGACTTCCACGTCTCCCTGATGGGTGGTCGCGAGAGCTGGGAGGACGACCGCGTCAAGGACGTCTTCGGCTACTGGGAGGAGATCCTCCCGTACTACCAGCCCGACGTGAACGGCCGCACGTGGCAGGACGCCGCCACGGCGATCGGGAACGGTGAGGCCGGGATGTACCTGATCGGCACCTTCATGGTCGACAACTTCGACCCGGAGGCGCAGGCCGACCTGATCGCCGACATCGACTTCTTCGCCTTCCCGGAGATCAACCCGGAGCACGGCCAGGACGCGGTGGAGGCCCCGATCGACGGCTTCATGATGGCGGCGGACCCGGAGAACGAGAGCGGTGCCAAGGCCCTGCTCGAGTGCCTCGGGTCGGCCCAGGCGATCGACGCGTACCTCAGCGTGACGCCCTCGGTCGTCGGTGCGAACGCGGACACGGACACGAGCGTCTACAACGCCCGTCAGCTGAAGTCCGCCGAGCTCGTCGGCAACGCCAAGTACATCTCGCAGTTCCTGGACCGCGACACCGACCCGGACTTCGCGTCCTCGGTCGTCGGCGTCGCGCTGGCCGACTTCCTGGCCGACCCCGGGCAGATCGACTCGATCCTCGCCACGGTGGAGTCTCAGAAGCAGACGTACGAGTTCGAGTGATCCGCTCGGACCCGCGTCACGGCACCATCGGCGCTCGTCACGATGAGCGCTGAGGCACCGGTCCGCGCGGCGCCGGCGGGGGGGACCCCGCCGGCGCCGCCGGGTCGGCGCCGGCGTCGGGGCCGGGTGCGGCGCCGTCAGATGATCGGGGCGACGGACCGTCGCTGGCTGATCGCCATGGTCGGCGTCCCGACGTTCCTGCACGTCCTGCTGGTCTGGATCCCGGCGCTCGCGACCGTCGGACTGTCCTTCGCCGAGTGGAACAACCTCGACCCGCTGCGCGACATCGCCGCGGTCGGGACCGAGAACTACACGGTCATCTTCACGGTGTTCGGGACACGCCTGTTCCCGGCGCTGTTCAACAACCTGGCGCTGGTGCTGTTCCTGTTCCTCTGCACCGCGGCCGGGATGCTGCTGGCGTACCTGCTGGACAAGAGCGTCCGTGGGACGGCGCTGTACCAGAGCATCTACTACTTCCCGGTCGTCCTCTCGCTGGCGGTGGTCGGCTTCATCTGGAAGTCGGTCATGTTCTCCCGCGAGTCCGGCCTGCTCAACATCCTCTGGCCGGGCGACCCCATCGACTTCGTCGGTGATCAGACCCGGCTGTTCGAGCTGGTCCTGCCGTTCGGCGACGTCCCGGTCGGCATCTCGCGCAACTTCGCGGCGCTGCTGGTCGCGATGGCCTGGCGGCACATCGGTTACGTGATGGTGCTGTACCTCGCGGGCCTGAAGGCGGTCGACCCGTCGCTGAAGGAGGCGGCCGCGGTCGACGGCTGCAACGAGTGGCAGAGCTTCCGCTCGGTGGTGTTCCCGACCCTGAAGCCCATCAACGTCGTCGTCGCGGTCATCACCGTCATCGAGGCGCTCCGCGCCTACGACATCATCGCGGCGCTGAACGTGCCACGGGGCACCGAGGTGATGGGCACGCTGGTCACGTCCGCGCTGATCGGGGAGGGTGCGGGCCGGGTCGGCATCGGCTCGGCGTACGGGACCGTCCTGTTCGTGCTCTGCATCGGGTTCATCATCTGGTACGTCTACAACAACTTCCGTGAGGACGAGCGATGAGCTCGGTCGAGCGGTCGGACCGGGTACGCGGCACCACGGTCGTCGGACAGCGGCCGATCGGGACCTCTCGGACGAGCCGCATCGTCCTCCACGCGTTCCTCATCACCGTCGCCGTGATCTGGTTGATCCCGATCGTGGCGGCCTTCTACTCGTCCTTCCGGTTCTTCGAGACGGACACCAACATCAACGGCGTCTTCTCCTGGCCCGAGGCGCTGACGCTCGAGAACTACCGCGACGCGTGGCGGGTCGGGAACATCGGGAACCACTTCGTGAAGACGGCCTTCATCGTCGTCCCGTCCCTGTTCCTCATCCTGCTGTTCGCCAGCATGGTGGCGTTCGCGTGCACGCGGTACTCGTGGCGGTTCAACATCGCGTTCCTCGTGCTGTTCACCGCCGGGAACCTGATGCCGCAGCAGGTCATCTTCCAGCCGCTGTTCCAGATCTACAAGCGTGTGCCGCTTCCGGACCTGCTGTCCGACACGGACACGGGGACGCTCCTCGGGACGAAGATCGGCGTCATCCTGATCCACGTCGCGTTCCAGACGGGGTTCTGCACGTTCGTCCTGTCGAACTACATGAAGACCATCCCGAAGGAGCTCGGCGAGGCCTCCGCGGTCGACGGTGCGTCGGTCCCGCGTCAGTTCCTCCAGGTCATCCTGCCCCTCAGTCGACCCGCCATCGCGGCCCTAGCGGTGCTCGAGTTCACGTGGCTGTACAACGACTTCTTCTGGGGCTCGGTCCTCCTGAACCAGGGGGCCGAGCGGCCGATCACGTCGTCCATCGCGATCCTGAACGGCCAGTACGCCTCGAACTACAACCTGATCGCGGCGGCCTCGATCATGATCGCCCTGCCCACCCTCATCGTCTACCTGGTGCTCCAGCGGCAGTTCATCAGCGGCCTGACGCTGGGGGCGAACAAGGGCTGACCGGGGCGGTGACCGGGGCCGGCCGGGGTGGAGGTGGCCTCCCCGCTGCGGCTACGCTGGTGCAGCACCGCCCGGAGGACCGCCAGCTCGCGGTCCGGCCCCGCCGGGGCGGTCCACGCGGACGTAGCTCAGCTGGCTAGAGCGCCACCTTGCCAAGGTGGAGGTCGCG
>JAFMLG010000052.1 GCA_017852335.1 Actinomycetota bacterium
TTTCGGCCTACGGCGATCGATGCGCAATCTGCAAGTTGGGTCGGAGGGGACTGCTGGATGCGGCACACATCATCGATGACTCGCACGCAGACGGGCATGCCATTGTTCCAAACGGTCTTGCTCTCTGCCGAATCCACCATGGCGCGTACGACCAATTCCTCATTGGTATTCGCCCAGACCGAACGATTGAGGTCGCGCACGACGTCCTTGAGGAGGTCGACGGTCCCATGCTTCAGCATGGTCTCAAGGACATTGATCAGCAACGGATTCGAATACCCAGATCCACTCGGAATCAGCCAGACCCGAGGCGACTTGAGTGGAAATACGAGAAGTACTTGACTCGCACAAGGTAGAGCCGCCCCGCAGGGCGGCCCTCCGAGTACCCCCGAGCGGATTTGAACCGCCGTTACCGCCTTGAGAGGGCGGCGTCCTGGGCCGCTAGACGACGGGGGCAGGACGTGCTGATTCGGTTGTGGGTGGTGCGGGAGGCGGGAGGCTAACCGACCGCGGTCGGGGCCTCCGCCGGCCGACCGCGGGAGCGGCCGGTGGCTCGGGGGGAAGGACTCGAACCCTCAATAACCGGACCAGAACCGGTCGTGATACCGATTTCACCACCCCCGAAGGGCAGCACGGAGGGTATCAGCCGCCCGCCGCCAGCGTCCGGGCCGCATCCAGCCGCGCGAGGGTCCGCTCCCGCCCGATCAGCACCAGGGTCCCGAACAGCGGCGGGCTGACGGTGGTGCCGGTGACGGCGACCCGGACCGGCTGCGCCAGCTTCCCGAACCCGACGCCCAGCCCCTCGGCCGCGGCGCGCAGGGCCGCCTCGAGCGCCCCCTCGTCCCAGGTGCAGCCGTCCAGCGCCGCGGCGGCCGCGTCCAGCGCCGCCCGACCGGCGTCGGTCGCGAGGTGCTTCGCGACGGCGGCCTCGTCGTACCCGACGTCGCCGAGGAACGGGGCGGCGTACGCCTCGACCTCGTCGAGCCGCTGCATCCGCTCCTGGACCAGCGGCACCAGCCCCCGCACGACCGCGAGCTCCGCGTCCGACGGGGGCCGGCCGACCAGCGCCGCCTCCCCCTCGGTGCCGTCGAGGTGGGGCAGCAGGCGGTCGGCCAGCTCGGCGGGATTGAGAGCGCGGATGCGCTCGCCGTTGAACGTCGTCAGCTTCTCGACGTCGAACGCGGCCGCCGAGCGGCCGACGTCCTCGAGGGCGAACCGGGCGGTCAGGTCGGCGTCGTCGAACCGCTCCTCCCCCGCCGGGTGCGACCAGCCCAGCAGCGCCAGGTGGTTGCGCAGCGTCTCGGGCAGGAACCCCTGGCGGCGGAACTCCTGGATGGCGACGGACCCGTGCCGCTTCGAGAGCTTCTTGCGGTCCATGCCGACGACCATCGGCAGGTGCGCCCAGGCCCGCGGCGGCCCCCAGGCGGCGTCGCGGGGCGGCAGGCCGACCTCGGCCAGCGCCGCGTCGATCAGCCCGTCGGCGACCAGCAGGTCCGCGAGCAGGATCTGCCGCGGCGTGACCGACAGCAGGTCCTCGCCGCGGCAGACCAGGTCGATCCCCATCGCGACGTCGTCGACGACGTTCGCGAGCGGGTAGGTCGCCGACCCGTCGGATCGCAGCAGCACCGGGTCGCTGACGTGCGCCCACTCGAAGGTCACCGGCCCGCGGACCAGGTCGACGACGGTGATCGACCCGGCCTCGGGGGTGGCCAGCCGCCACGACGCGACCCGGCCCTCCTCGGCGTACCGGGCCAGCTCCTCCTCGGAATGGGCGGCGGTCGAGCGCTTCACGACCGGCGGGCCGCCGCCGGCGGTGCCGCTGCGGTGCTGCTCGCGCCAGGCCTCCAGCTCGGCCGGCGTGCGGAGGTCGGGGTAGAGGTGTCCGGCGTCGACGAGCCGCCGCCCGACCGCCGCGTACAGCGCGGCGCGCTCGGACTGCAGGTACGGCCCGTGGGCGCCGCGGCTGCCGAGCGTCCCGTCGGCGGCCAGCACCGGCCCCTCGTCCCAGTCGAGGCCCATCCACGCGAGCGCCTCGGTCATCGACCGGGCCGAGTCCAGCGTCGCCCGCTCGGCGTCGGTGTCCTCGATGCGGAACACGAACGTCCCGCCGCTGCGGCGGGCGACCAGCCAGTTGTACAGCGCCGCCCGGACGCTGCCGACGTGCAGCCACCCGGACGGCGCGGGGCAGAACCGCAGGCGCAGCGGCCCGTCGGGGGTGGTGGCGGTGCCGCGCTCGGTGGTCGCGGCGGCGGCCGCGCCGGTGGTCGCGAGGTCGGGGACGGCGTCGCTCACAGGATCGGTCGGGGGCGGTAGGCGGCGGCGGCCGGGTGGGCGGCGCCGACGAGCGCGACCCGCTCGACGAACCGGTCGACCTGGTCCCCGGCGGTCCCCGTCATCTCCCCCGCCGTCTCGAGCAGCCCCCGCAGCACGTCGGCGTCGACGGGCAGCCGCTCGTCGGCGGCGAGCCGGCCGAACAGGTCGGCCTCGGGCCCCTCGCGGCCCTCGCGGCGGGCGACCGCGACGGCCAGCGCGTGCTCCTTCACGACCTCGTGGGCGAGCTCGCGGCCGACGCCGGCGGCGACCGCGGCGGTCAGCACGCGGGTCGTCGCGAGGAACGGCAGGTGGCGCTCGAGCTCGCGGGCGACGACCTGCGGGAACACGGCGAACTCCTGCAGGACGGTCAGGAAGGTCTCGAGCAGCCCGTCGGCGGCGAGGAACGCGTCGGGCAGCGCGACCCGGCGGACCACCGAGCAGCTGACGTCGCCCTCGAACCACTGGCCGCCGGCGACCCCGGCGATCATCGCGAGGTGCCCCTCGAGGATGTGCTTGAACCCCACGATGCGCTCGCACGACCGGGGGTTCATCTTGTGCGGCATCGCGGACGACCCGACCTGACCGGCCGCGAACCCCTCGGTCACCAGCTCGTCGCCGGCCATCAGCCGGACCGTGTTCGCGAACGACGACGGCGCGGCCGCGGTCTGCACCAGCGCGCCGACGACCTCGAGGTCGAGCGAGCGCGGGTAGACCTGACCGACGGCGTCGAGGCGGCGCTCGAAGCCGAGCTCCTCGGCGATGCGGGCCTCGAGCGCCTCGACCTGCGCCGGATCGCCGAGCAGCGCCACGAGGTCCGCCTGCGTGCCGACCGGACCCTTCAGCCCGCGCAGCGGCTGGCGGGCCAGCAGCTGCTCGACGCGCTCGAAGGCGGCCATCAGCTCCTGGCCGACGTTCGCGAGGCGCTTGCCCAGCGTCGTCGGCTGGGCCGGCATGTTGTGCGAGCGGCCGACGACGACGAGGTCGCGGTGCTCGACCGCCCGCTCGGCCAGCAGCACCAGCGCCGCGGCGATGCGGTCGCGGACCAGCGTCAGCGCCCGGCGGACCTGGAGCTGCTCGACGTTCTCGGTGACGTCGCGCGACGTCATGCCGCGGTGGATGACCTCGAAGCCGGCCAGCGCGCAGAACTCCTCGATGCGGGCCTTCACGTCGTGGCGGAGCACCCGCTCGCGCGCGGCGATCGCCGCGAGGTCGACGTCGTCGATGACGGCCTCGTAGGCCTCGATGGCGCCGTCGGGGACGTCCACGCCGAGGTCGGCCTGGGCGCGGAGGACCGCGACCCAGAGCTCGCGCTCGAGCCGGACCCGGCCCTCGGGCGCCCAGATGTCGGCCATCTCGGGGCTGGCGTACCGGGCCGCGAGGACGTTCGGGATGGCGGTCACGGGGGCCTCGGGGGTGGGTGCGGCGGACTGGTGGCGGGGTGCCGAGGAGCGTAACGGGGCGGGTCGTGGGGCCGGCGGGGCGTGGCGAGGGGCTCGGGGGTGAGAGGACAGGAGGTGCGGTGGCGACTTCTGTGGCACGGAACCGGATGCGGCGACCGAGGTGTCCTCACCCGGGCAGCGGTCATCCACAGGCCCCGGATGGGGTGTGACCCCGGGCGTCCCGACCCCGGATGCTGCGGGCGACCCGATCCCTTGCGCCCCGACCCCCCGGAGGACACCATGGCCGTCACCGAACCCGACCGGCTCGCGCTGCACGCCGCCGCCCGCGGCGCGCTCGGACCCGAGGAGGGCGACACGCTGATGGCCAGCCTCCCCCCGGCGAACACCGACATCGCGACGCGGCAGGAACTGGAGCGGGTGGAGGCAGGGCTTCGCGCCGACCTCGAACGGGTGGAGACCGGACTCCGGCGCGACATCGAACGCCTCGAGCGGGCGCAGTCGGAGCTCCGCACCGAGGTGCGGACCGCCATCGACGCGCAGACGCAGGCGATGACGGCGGCCCTCGCGGCCCAGACCGCGGCCACGGCGACGGCCATCACGACCGCCGTCGACGCCGCCCGCGACCGTCAGCAGCGCGACATGTGGCGCAGCCTGCTCGTCACGGTCGGCGCCATCCTCGGCGGCGTCGTGGGCATCGTCCGGCTGCTGGGCTGACCCGGGGACTCCCGGAGCCCGGGGCCGGGCCGGCCGGACCTCAGTCGGTGACGCGCGGCGCCCCCGGTTCGGGGGCCAGCATCCCGAGCACGGCGACCGTCACCGGCAGCAGCACCAGCCACCGCAGCGTCGTGGCGTACCCGCCGGTCAGGTCGCGTCCCAGTGACAGCGCCAGCGGCCCGAGCGCCGTCGACGCGACGCCGAGCGCGGTGACGACCCCCCGGATCGCCCCGAGATGCCGCAGCCCGTACAGCCGCGGCGCCGCCCCGGCCTCGAGCGACCGCGCGGCCGCCCCCGACGCCCCGAGCGCCACCCCGTACGCGACGGCGGCCGCCCCGGGGCGCACCAGCGGCACGGCCAGCATCGCGGCCGCGAGCAGCGTCATCGAGGCCAGCAGGATCCACCGGGGTGCGACCCGGTCGACGATCGCCCCGACACCGAGCACCGTCGAGAACGTCGCGACCGTCTGCGGCAGGAAGTTCGCGGCGGCCTGCAGCGGCGTCAGGCCCTGCTCGCCGAGCAGGTCGATCTGGTGGAACGACATCGCGGTGGTCAGCATCCCGGTCGCGACCGCCCCGCCGATCAGCGCCCAGAGCATCGGGGTGCGCAGCGCCTCGCCGCGCGTGTGGTCCCGACGCACGGCCTTCGCGGCGGCGTCCGGGGCCGCGGCGGCGTCGGCGGCGGCAGTGAGCACCCGTCCGTCCTCCTCCCCCGGCCCGTCGTCCGGGTCGCCGTCGGGCCGCTGCCCGACGTCCTCGGGCCGGTCGACGAAGCCGCGCAGGGCGACCGGGACCAGCACGACCGCGACCAGGCCCCCCAGCGCGACCCACGTCGCCCGCCATCCGACGCGTCCGACCCCGAGCGTCGCCAGCAGCGGCACCAGCGCGATCAGCGACGACCCGACCGCCGTGACCACGGCGATCGCGAAGCCGCGGCGTCGGACGAACCACGGCGCGACCGCGTTCGTCGCGACCAGCGACAGCGACCCCTGCCCGAACATGCGGATGCCGACGAACCCCAGCGCCAGCGTGACGAGGCCGGAGACGGCGCTCATCGCCGCCAGCGCGACGGCCAGCGCGACCGCGACGACCACCAGCGTCCGCCGGGTGCCGCGGACGTCGAGGACCCGGCCGACCCCGGGCAGCGCCGTCGACGCGATCAGCGTCCCGACGAGGTAGGCGGCCGAGACCTCGGACCGGGTCAGGTCCAGGGCCGCCATCATCGGATCGACGAACGCGCTGACGCCCACGGTCTGCCCCGGGCCGGTCAGCCCGAGCATCACGGCCGCGAACGCGACCATCCGCCAGCCGTGGAAGCGGTCGGCGGAGCGGCCGGCGGCGGCGGCGCGTCGACGGCGGCTCACGCGAACAGGACCTGCTGCAGCGCCAGCTCGGGATGGTCGGCGGCGACGCGGCGGGCCAGCCAGTCGCTGCGGAACAGCGCCAGCGGAACCCCGTCCGTGCGGTGGTAGACCGACACGTCCCGGATGCCGCGCAGGGTCGGCACCGCCGCCTCGTCGGTGCCCCGCGCGGCCGCCCAGTCGGCGGCGGCCAGCCGCAGCGGCGCGCCGAACTCGTGCTCCATGCGCCACGCGGCGACGTCGAACTGCAGCTGCCCGACGGCGGCGAGCAGCGGCTCCTGGTCGCCGAGGTCCGGGTGGCGCAGCACCTGCACGACCCCCTCCTCGTCGAGCTGCTGCAGGCCGCGCCGGAACTGCTTGACCTTGGCCCGGTCGACCATCGATGCGACCGCGAACCGCTCAGGGGTGAACGTCGGCAGCTGCGGGAACGCGACGGCCGGCCCCTCGTGCAGCGTGTCGCCGATGCGCAGGTCGGTGGCGTTCACGAGCCCGACGATGTCGCCGGGGAACGCCTCCTCGACGGTCTCGCGGTCGCGGCCGAACACCTGGTGCGCGTACTTCGCGACGACCCGCCGGCCGGTCCGGGTGCAGGTCAGCGCCGTGCCCCGCTCGAAGCGGCCCGAGCAGATGCGGACGAACGCCAGCCGGTCCCGGTGCCGCGGGTCGAGGTTGGCCTGGACCTTGAACACGAACCCGCTGAACGGCGCGTCGAGGGCACGCACGCCGCCGTCGACGGTCGCGCGGGCCGACGGTGCCGGTGCCAGCGCCACCACCGCGTCGAGGAGCAGCCGGACCCCGAAGTTCACGAGCGCCGAGCCGAAGAACACCGGTGTCGCCGTCCCGTCGAGGAACGCCGCGGTGAGGTCGTCGGCGTCGACGCCGCGGCCGAGCTCGTCGAGGAGCGCCAGCTCCTCCTCGGCGGCCGCCACGGAGGCGGTCGGCAGGTCGGCCCGGGCCTCGGCCCACGGCAGGACCGAGGCGACGCCGGTGCTGCGGCCGCCGCCGGTCTCCTCGAGGCGGTGGAACGTCGCGTCACGGCGGTCGACGACGCCGAGGAACCGGCCGGCGTCGTGGACCGGCCAGGTCACCGGCCGCGGGTCCATCCCCAGCCGCTCCTCGAGGTCGTCGAGGATCGCGAGCGGCTCGGGGGCCGAGCGGTCCATCTTGTTCACGAACGTCAGCGCCGGCGTGCCCCGCCGCCGGCAGACGGCGTGCAGCTTCTCGGTCTGCGGCTCGACCCCGCGGGCGGCGTCGACGACCATCACGGCCGAGTCGACGCCCGAGAGCACGCGGTACGTGTCCTCGGAGAAGTCGTGGTGGCCGGGCGTGTCGAGCAGGTTCAGGACATGGCCGGCGTGGTCGAACCGCATCACCGAGGACGACACCGAGATGCCGCGCTGCTGCTCGATCCTGAGCCAGTCGGACGACGTCGACCGGGCGTCGCGGCGCTGGCGGACCTCACCGGCCTGCTGGATCGCCCCTCCGTACAGCAGGAACTTCTCGGTCAGCGTCGTCTTGCCCGCGTCCGGGTGCGAGATGATCGCGAACGTCCGGCGACGCGCGGCCTCCGCGAGGATCGCCGACGTCCCGGACGCGGCGGGGGCGGCGGAGGGCGCGACGGCGTCGGGGGCCGGAGGGGAGCTGGGCATCCTGGCGAGGGTAGGCGCGTCGTCCACAGGTCCCGGATCCGCCGTGCCGGATGCGCCTTCGTGGTGGACGCTGCGCCGACGCGGATGTCTTGCGACCCGACCCTCCGGAGGACACCATGGCCGTCACCGAACCCGAGCGGCTCGCGCTCCACGCCGCCGCCCGCGGCACGCTCGGACCCGAGGAGGGCGACGCGCTGATGGCCAGCCTCCCCCCGGCGAACACCGACATCGCGACCCGTCAGGACCTGGAGCGGCTCGAGCAGGCGACCCGGCAGGACCTCGAGCGGCTCGAGCAGGCGACCCGGCAGGACCTCGCCGCGCTGGAGGACCGCGTCCAGACCTACGTCTGGAAGGTCGTCATCGGGACCGGCGTCGTCCTCTACGTCGCCACCGTCGGGACCATCGCCGCCATCATGGCCGTGCTGCTGCAGATCGTCGACCGCTGAGGCCTGAGCCCCGCGCTACGACCGGGCGACCAGCGGGTTCTCGAGCGCCCCGACGCCGTCGACCTCGACGCGGACCCGCTGGCCGGGCCGGACGGGCCCGACGCCGGCCGGCGTCCCGGTCAGCACGACGTCGCCGGGCAGCAGCGTCATCGTCCGCGAGGCCTCGGCGACGATCGTCGGGATGTCGAACACCAGATCGGCCGTCGTGCCGTCCTGGCGCAGCTCCCCGTCGACCCACGTCCGGACGCGCAGGGCCCCGAGGTCCAGCCCCGTCGCGATCGCGGGGCCGAGCGGACAGGACCCGTCGAAGCCCTTCGCGCGGAACCACTGCGACTCGCGGCGCTGGACGTCGCGCAGCGTGAGGTCGTTCGCGCAGGTAACCCCGAGGATCCCTGCCGCGGCGACCTCCGGCGTCACGCGCGACAGCAGCGCACCGATGACGACCGCGACCTCGCCCTCGAAGTTGATCTCGTCCGAGATGTCGACCGGCAGCGGGACGGCGTCGCCGGGGCCGAGCAGCGCCGTCGAGGGCTTCAGGAACAGCAGCGGCTCGTCGGGGACCTCGCCACCGAGCTCGGCGGCGTGGTCGCGGTAGTTCTTCCCCGCAGCGACGATCTTCGACGGGATCACCGGCGCCAGCAGCCGCAGGCCCTCGACGCCGACGCGGCGGCCGGTCGGCGCGAACGTCGCGAACGGGTGCGGCTCGACGATCGCGACCTCGGCGCCGTCGAGCACGCCCCAGGCCGGGGCGCCGTCGACGACGCACCGGACGAACCGGGTGCCGGCCGGGACCTGCGCCGCGGCGGGGACGGACGGGGCGTCGTCGGTGGCGCCACCGGGCGTCGCGGGGATGTCGCTCATGCGCCGACCTCCTCGGTCGCGGTGACGATGGCGTGGACGTACGCGTCGGCGAGGGCCAGCCACGAGGCCTCGACGACGTTCGGATGGACGCCGACGGTGTCGAACAGCCGCTCGCCGTCGCCCGAGGTGATCAGCACGCGGGTCGTGGCGTCGGTGCCGGCGGTCGCCTCGAGGATGCGGACCTTGTAGTCGACCAGCTGGATGCGGTCGATGACGGGCCACGTGCCGTTCACGGCGTTGCGGAACGCGTGGTCGAGCGCGTCGACCGGCCCGTTCCCCTCCCCCGCACCCAGCCGCTTCACGCCGTCGACCTCGACGGCGACGGTCGCCTCCGAGGACGGCCCGGCCGCGTCCGCACCGCCACCGACCGAGACGCGGAAGTGCAGGGTGCGGAACGGCTCGTCCTCCAGCGCGAGCAGTCCGGCCTGGCGGCGCAGCAGCAGCCCGAACGACGCGTCGGCGGCCTCGTAGGACCAGCCGGCGGCCTCCCGCCGCTTCACCTCGTCGAGGACCGCCCGGGCCGCCGCGTCGTCGACCTCGAGGCCGAGCTCGCGGGCCTTCATCACGACGTTCGACCGGCCGGCCAGCTCGCTGACGACCAGCCGCTGGGCGTTCCCGACCTGCGCGGGATCGACGTGCTGGTACATGTCCGGCGCCTTCGCGAGCGCGGACGCATGCAGCCCGGCCTTGTGCGCGAACGCGGTGTGCCCGACGTACGGGGTGATCGACGGCGTCGCGTCGTTCACGAGCTCGGCGATGGCGTGGCTGACCTCGGTCAGCCGCTCGAGCCGCTCCGGTGGGACCAGCGCCAGGCCGCGCTTCAGCTGCAGGTCGCCCATCAGCGTGAAGAGGTTGGCGTTGCCGCACCGCTCGCCCAGGCCGTTCGCGGTGCCCTGGACCTGGACGGCCCCGACCTCGAGGCCGAGGAGCGAGTTCGCGACCGCACAGCCGCCGTCGTCGTGGAAGTGCAGTCCGACCTGGCAGGGCAGCGCCTCGACCATCTCGCGCACGATCGCCGCGACGTCCCATGGCATCGCCCCGCCGTTGGTGTCGCAGAGCACGACCGCCTCGGCGCCGGCCTCGGCCGCGGCCAGCGCGACCTCGCGGGCGTAGTCGCGGTCGCGGGCCCAGCCGTCGAAGAAGTGCTCGGCGTCGAACATCACGCGGCGACCCTGGGCGCGCAGGTGCACGATCGAGTCGGTCACCATCGCGAGGTTCTCGGCGCGGCTGACGCGCAGCGCCTCGTCGACGTGGTAGCCCCAGGACTTCCCTACGAGCGTGATGACCTCGGTCCGCGCGTCGAGCAGGCCCTGGAGCAGCGGGTCCTCGGCGGCCGTGCGGCCGGCGCCGCGGGTCATCCCGAACGCCACCAGCGTCGCGTTCGCGAGCGCGAGCTCACCGCCGGCGGCGCGGGCGAAGAACTCGGTGTCCTTCGGGTTCGCACCCGGCCAGCCGCCCTCGACGTACGCGACGCCGAGGCGGTCCATCGCCCGGGCGACCTTCAGCTTGTCCTCGACCGTGAGCGAGACGCCCTCGCGCTGGGTGCCGTCGCGCAGGGTCGTGTCGTAGAGGTCGACCCCGGGGCGGGGCCCCGGCAGCGGCGCGTCGCCGCCCGGGGCGCGCGTCGTCGCGGCGCTGGTCATGTCCGTCCCTCTCCCCCGGCGCACCGGGCACGTCGCGACCGACCTGCCGTGCTGGGGAGGGCCTGGTCCGCCGGGCCGCTCCCGCAGCCCGGCAGCGCCGGCTACGGGAGCGTGGCGATGATGATGATCGACGCGATGCGGCCCGCGCCGGCCGGGGCGGCCGGGCGGGTCGTGGTGGTCGTCATCCGCTCCATGGTCGAGACGCTAGCCGGAGCGGTGGGGGGGCGGCGAATCCACCCGGCGGACCCTCAGTCCTCCAGGCGGAACCCGACCTGCAGGGTGACCTGGAAGTGCTGGACCTCGCCGCCGTCGACCCAGCCGCGGATCTCCTTCACCTCGAACCAGTCGATGTTCCGCAGCGACTCGGACGCCTTCGCGACGGCCCGCTTGATGGCGTCGTCGACGCCCTCGCGGCTGGACCCGACCAGCTCGACCTTCTTGTAGACGTTGGACACGGTGCCCCTCCTCGGCCTCGGTCGTCGGCGCCGCGCGGCGCGGCCACGGCCGCGCGGGCTCAGTCCTCCAGCAGCTCGACCAGCCGGTCCCCGACGCTCGTCGTGGTCACGGCCGTCCCGTCCGGCACCCGGCCCGCGCGCTCGGCCAGCAGGCGGCCGACGGC
>JAFMLG010000006.1 GCA_017852335.1 Actinomycetota bacterium
GACGACCACGTCGGGGACCACCGTCGAGGTGGCGGCCCGGGCCCCGGAGCGCGCGGCCGCGGCGGCCGCGGCGGCCGAGGCGGCGTGGTGGTCCGACCCGGTCGTCCACCGGCCGCCGGTCGACGGACGCGTGCTCCGCCCCTTCGTCCCCCCGGACGGTCCGTACGGCGCCGGGCACCGGGGCGTCGACCTCGCCGCCGCCCCCGGGACGGCCGTCCGGGCCACGGCCCGCGGGACCGTCGCGCACGCCGGCCGCGTGGTCGGCGCGACCTGGGTCTCGATCGACCATCCCGACGGTCTGCGGACCAGCTACGGACCGCTCGCCGCGGTGCGCGTCGCGCCGGGCCGGCGGGTGGCGGCCGGTGACGTCCTCGGCCTCGTCGCGGCCGCCGACCACGGCGACCCCGACCGCGACGCCGGACTGCACCTCGGCGTGCGCCGCGGCGACACCTACCTCGACCCGGCGACGGTGCCCGACCTCGCCCCGCCGCGTCCGACGCTGCTCGACGTGGGCGGCTGGGGCGCCGCGGACCTCGCGGTCGTCCCGTACGCCGCGTGGGAGGGCGGTCGGCTCGGAGGGGTGCTGACGCACGGCAGTCCCGACGCGGCGGCGCCGGGGTACGCCCTACCGCCGTCGCCGAACCACCTCGTGCTGGTCGCCGGGTTCGGGACGGACAGCGACGGCGCGATCCTCGACGCGCGTCACCTCGGGTACGACCTCGCCGGCGTCACCCACCTCTCGCACGCCGGTCGGCGCGCGGACGCGGACGCCGCCGCGGACGCCGCCGCGGCCGAGGCCGGACCCGGCGGTCCCGACGCCGGCCCGTGGCGGGACCAGCTGCCGTACGTCGCCGCCGACACGTGGGGCGGTGTGGCGCGGGCCGCGCACCTGCTCCGCGACCAGCTCCGCGCGCAGGCGGCCCGCGAACCGGGCCGGGCCGTCGACCTCGTCGGCCACTCGTTCGGCGGGGTCACGATCGCGTACTACCTCCTCCATCTCCACGACCCCTACGACCGCACGCTCCCGCCCGTCGGGCACGTCGTCACGATCGCCTCGCCGCTGGAGGGCAGCGATCTCGCCCGCCTCGCCGACGCGGTCGACGCGAACGGTGCGACCGGCCCGGCGCTGCGCGGGGTGCTGGGGCTGCTCGCGCGGACCGACGGTCCGCTGGCCGCGGCCGGCGGCCTCGACCCGGGGTCGCGTACGGTCGACGACCTCGGCACCGGCTCGGACCCGCTGGCGGTGCTGGCCGACGCCTGGGGGGTCGAGCGGACGGCCGGGGCGGCGGGGGCGTTCGCGACGGGGACGCGGTGGCTCTCGATCGCCGGGAGCACCGACATCGTCGTCGGCGCGCACCGGGCGGCGCTGCCGGGGGAGGCCAGTCCCGACGGGGCGGTCCCCGCCCCGGAACGGCGGGTGCTGCCCGGGGGTCACTCGGGCGTGCTCGCGACCGAGGCCGTGCGGGAGGTGGTGTGGCGCTTCCTCGCCGACCGCGACGTCGTCGCGAGCCCCGGTCGCCTCGCGACCGCGGGCGGGGCGGTCCTCGGACAGGGGCTGCTGCTGGCCGCGACGGTGCTCGGGGACCGCGACGCCGCGGGGGCGCTGGTCGGCCCGCCGGGCGCGTCGTAGGCTGCCCGGGCGGCCCGGTCGTCCGGCCGGCCCGCGGGGGAGCCCGATGATCTCGCGCCAGCTCGCGGGGATCCTGCTGGTCGCGCTCGGCGTGGCGCAGCTCGTCATCTCGCTGACCGGATCGGGCGGCGAGGTCGCCGTCGCCCTCGGCGGGGCCGCGTTCCTCGCCGCGTTCCTCGCGACCCGGGCCTACGGCTTCCTCGTGCCCGGTGCGATCCTGACCGGCGTCGGCGTCGGTCTGGTCCTGCTCGACCGCGGTCAGCCCGTCGCCGTCCTGCAGCTCGGCCTCGCCGCCGGGTTCCTCGCCATCCCGGTCCTCCAGCTGGTGACCGGCGCCGCCCGCGAGAAGGGGTGGTGGTGGCCGCTGCTCCCGGCGGGGATCCTCGGGGCCCTCGGCGCGGTCGCGCTCGTCGACGCCGAGCTCGTGAACCTCGGCCTGCCGGGTCTCCTCGTCCTCGCGGGCATCGTCGCCGTCGCGAGCGGCGCGCGCGGGGCCGGGAAGCGGGCGGGTCGTCGGGCCGCCCAGCGCGAGGCCGCCCGGGCCGAGCGGGAGGCCGCGGCCGCCCTGCCGGCCGGGGCGGGGGACGGACCGGACGGGCGCGACGCGGACCCCGGGGCCCCGTCCGCCCTCGGGGCGGCCGCCGGCGACCCGGAGGACGCGTCGGACGGCCCGCCGCCGGGCGCTCCCGGTGGTGACCCCGACCGGCACGACGACGACCGGGCCGGACCCGGCCCCGACGGGCCCGACGGCCCGCGGTAGCATCCCGCCGCCCCCCGGACCCCGGGCGGGCGCTCCACCACCCACCGCAGTCCCATCACGCACGCCCGCCGACGGGCGGCCCCGGTGCCCCGCGACGCGGGGTGGGCCGCCGGGCCGAGGGTCGCGCCGCGAGGCGCCGCCCGAGGTCGCACGGATGACGCGGGCGGAGGCCCAACCGAACCGGAGGCACCACCATGGCCGTCGTCACCATGCGCCAGCTCCTCGAGGCCGGCGTCCACTTCGGGCACCAGACCCGCCGCTGGAACCCGAAGATGAAGCGGTTCATCTACGGCGAGCGCAACGGCATCTACGTCATCGACCTGCGCCAGACCGTCGGGCGCATCGAGCGCGCGTACTCCTTCACCCGCGACCTCGTCGCGAAGGGCGGGACCGTCCTCTTCGTCGGGACGAAGAAGCAGGCCGCCGAGACGATCCGCTACCAGGCCGAGCGCGTCGGCATGCCGTACGTCACCGAGCGGTGGCTGGGCGGGATGCTCACCAACTTCGCGACCATGAAGTCGCGCGTCGCGCGGCTCCGCGAGCTCGAGGCGATGCGCAGCTCGGGCACCTACGACCTCCTCCCGAAGAAGGAGGTCCTGCAGCTGGAGCGCGAGCGCGAGAAGCTCGAGATCAACCTCGGCGGCATCCGCGACATGGCCCGCCGTCCCGACGCCATCTGGGTCGTCGACACCGTGATCGAGGAGATCGCGGTGAAGGAGGCGAACCGCCTCGGGATCCCGGTCATCGGCATCCTCGACACCAACTGCGACCCCGACGTCGTGCAGTACCCGATCCCGGGCAACGACGACGCGATCCGGTCCTCGACCCTGCTGACCCGCATCATCGCGGACGCCGTCGCCGACGGGCTGGTGCGCCGCGCCTCCCGCAGCGCCGACGACGAGCTGCGCGCGCAGGCCGAGGCCGCCGCGGCCCCCGCCGCCGGAGAGGCCGGCGAGCCGAAGGCCGCCTGGGAGCTCGAGCTCGAGCGGCAGAAGGCCGCCGAGCAGGCCTCCCGCGCCGCCGCCGCGGATCTCGCCGCGCAGGCCCTGCCCGAGCTCGCCGACGACCTGGTCGGCGCCGACGACCTCGTCGGCGACGAGGACTGAGGAGCCCCCCGATGGAGATCTCCGCCGCCGCCGTCCGCGAGCTCCGCGAGCTCACGAACGCCCCGATGATGGCCTGCAAGTCCGCCCTGGTCGACGCCGGGGGGGACCTCGAGAAGGCCGCCGAGCTGGTCCGCGAGCGCACGGGCGCCAAGATGGACGCCCGCGTCGCCGACCGGACCGCGTCCGAGGGTGCGGTCGTCAGCTACCTCCACACGCCGACCCCGGGCCTGCCGGCCCGCGTCGGGGTCCTCCTCCAGCTCTCGAGCGAGACGGACTTCGTCGCGAAGGCCGAGCCGTTCCAGGAGCTGGCCCGCCAGCTCTGCCTGCACATCGCGGCGTCGAAGCCGCTGGTGGTCCGGACCGAGGACGTCGACCCGGCGCTGCTCGAGAAGGAGCGCGACTTCGCCCGGCGGGAGGCCGAGGAGCAGGGCAAGCCGGCCGAGGTCGTCGAGCGCATCGTCGAGGGCAAGGTGAAGAAGGTGCTGAGCGAGTGGGTCCTGCTCGACCAGCCGTTCGTCATCGACCCGGACCGGACGGTCGCCCAGGCGATCAGCGACGTCCAGGGCGTGCTCGGCGAGAAGGTCGAGATCGCGCGGTTCGCCCGGTTCGAGGTCGGCGCCTGACCGACGGCGCGCCGGCCCGGCCGGCGGGGGAGGCACCACGGTGACGCGCAGGCCGCTGAAGCGGGTCCTCCTCAAGCTCTCCGGCGAGGCGTTCAGCGACCCGACCGTGCAGGGCGGCATCGATCCGGCGGTCGTGCGGCAGGTCGCCGGTGAGGTCGCCGAGCTGATCGAGGCCGACGGGACCGAGATCGCCATCGTCGTCGGCGGCGGGAACATCTTCCGCGGCAACTCGCCGTCGGCCGCGGGCATGGACCGCTCGAGCGCCGACCAGATGGGGATGCTCGCCACCGTCATCAACGCGCTGGCGCTGCAGGACGCGCTCGAGAAGGTCGGCGTGCCGACCCGCGTCCAGACCGCGATCTGGATGCAGCAGGTCGCCGAGCCGTACATCCGGCGCAAGGCCATGCGCCATCTCGAGAAGAAGCGCGTCGTCGTGTTCGCGGCGGGGCTCGGGGCGCCGTACTTCACGACCGACACGACCGCGGCCCAGCGCGCGCTCGAGATCGGCGCCGAGGCGATCCTGAAGGGGACGCAGGTCGACGGCGTGTACGACCGCGACCCCAAGATCCACGCCGACGCCGAGCGGTTCGACGAGATCGACTTCCTCTCGGTGCTGAACCGCGGCCTGCGGGTGATGGACGCCACGGCCATCTCGCTCTGCATGGACAACGACCTGCCGATCGTCGTGTTCGAGCTGCTCCGGGCCGGGAACATCGGGCGGGTCGTGCGCGGCGAGGCCGTCGGCACGCTCGTGACGGGCACCGGCGGGGCGTAGGGGCCGGCCGTACCCTCGGCCCACCGCGGCGGGTCCGGCCCGTCCGCGATCCGGGAGGAGCGTGGGATGTCGCTCGACGAGATCGTGGCGGACGCCGAGCGCCGCATGGACCAGGCCGTCGTGAAGGTCGGCGAGGACTTCGGCGCGATCCGGACCGGACGCGCGAACCCCCAGATCCTGAACCGGCTCGTCGTCGACTACTACGGCACGCCGACCCCGGTCCAGCAGCTCGCGAACTTCAGCGTCCCCGAGCCGCGCATCCTCCTCGTGAACCCCTTCGACCCCGCCGCCATCGACGACATCTCCCGGGCGATCAGCGAGGCCGACCTCGGGCTGAACCCCGCCTCGGACGGCCGGGTGCTCCGGTGCGTCTTCCCCGAGCTGACCGAGGAGCGGCGGAAGGACTACATCCGCCTCGCGAAGCAGACCGCCGAGGAGGGTCGCGTCGCGGTCCGCAACGTCCGCCGCAGCGCCCGCGAGGCGATGCAGCGCCTCGAGGACGACGGCGAGGTCGGGAAGGACGACCACGAGCGGTCGCAGAAGCGGCTCGAGGAGCTGACCGCCGCGCACGTCGCGAAGGTCGACCGCGCCCTCGAGGCGAAGGAGAAGGAGCTGCTCGAGGTCTGAGGCCCCGGCCCGGACCCGAGCGCCCATGACCGGCCCCGCCGCCGACGCCGCCCCCTCGTCCGGCGGGCGCGACCTCCGGGCGGCGACCGTCGTCGGGGCCGCGCTGCTGGCGGCGCTCGCCGGCGCGCTGGCCGGACCGACCTGGCTGCTCGCGGCGCTGCTCCTCGCGCTGCTCGCCGTCGGCCTCGTCGAGACGGGCGGGATCCTCGCGCGCGCCGAGCGGCCCGTCGACGTCGACGTGCTCCTCGTCGTCGCGGTGGCCGGGGTGAGTGGCGCCGTCCTCGCCGGCGAGCGCGGGCTGCTCGCGGCCGCCGCGCTGCTCCCGGTCGCGGCGCTGCTGCGCGCCGTGTCGCGCGGCGGGGGGGCGGGGGCGCTCGAGCGCGTCGCCCGGACGGTGCTGCTCGGCGCCTGGGTCGTGCTGCTCGGAGCGCACGCGATCCTCCTCGACGCGGCGCTCGGCGCGGGGGCGGTGCTCGGGGTCGTCGGGGCGGTCGCCGTCGCCGACACCGCGGCGTACGCGGTCGGGTCCGTCGCCGGCCGCCGGCCCCTCTCCCCGCGGCTCAGCCCGAACAAGACCTGGGAGGGCGTGGTCGGCGGGCTCGTCGCGGCCGGCGCGTTCGGCGCGACGGTCGTGGCCGGCGTCGGCCCCCGCCCCGGCGCGGTCCTCGGCGCGGCGATCGCCGTCGCCGTCGCCGTCGCCGGGGTGGTCGGCGACCTCGCCGAGTCGCTCGTGAAGCGGGACCTCGGCGTGAAGGACCTGGGGCGGTCGCTGCCCGGTCACGGCGGCGTGCTCGACCGCGTGGACGCGCTCCTGCTGGCGCTGCCCGTCGGGTACCACCTCCTCCGCCTCGCGTGATGGGCGTCCCGGACGTGGACCGGGAGGTCCCCGACGACGGCCCGCCGCCCGTCCCCGAGGGCCGCGTCGACCTCTTCGCCCTCGACCGCGACGGCCTGGCCGCGCTGATGACCGAGCTCGGCGAGCCGGCGTACCGCGCCCGGCAGGTGGGGGCGTGGCTCGCGCGGGGCGTCGACGACCCGACGCGCATGACCGACCTCCCCGCGCACCTGCGCGACCGGCTGGCCGAGCGGTCGGCGGGGTCGGCCCCCGAACTGGTCGCGCACCACGTCGCCGACGACGGACGGACCCACAAGTTCCTGCTGCGGTTCGCCGACGGCGAGGCGATCGAGACGGTGCTGATGCGGTACCCGCGGCGCGCCACCGTCTGCGTCTCGACCCAGGCCGGCTGCGCGATGGGCTGCCCGTTCTGCGCGACCGGCCAGGCGGGGCTGCGGCGGCAGCTCACCGCCGGCGAGGTCGTGCGCCAGGTCACCGTCGCGCACCGGGCGCTGGTCGACGGCCGGGTCGGCGACGTCCCGCTCGAGGGCGACGGACCCGACCGCGTCACCAACGTCGTGTTCATGGGGATGGGCGAGCCGCTCGCCAACCTCGAGGCCACCGTCGGGGCGGTCCGGTGGCTCCACGACCCCGAGGGGTTCGGGCTCTCCGCCCGGGCGCTGACCGTCTCGACCGTCGGACTCGTCCCGGCCATCGGGCGTCTCGCGGACCTCGGGCTCCCGATCACGCTCGCCGTCAGCCTCCACGCCGCGACCGACGCGCTCCGCGACGAGCTCGTGCCGGTGAACCGGGTCCACCCGATCGCCGAGCTGGAGCGGGCGGTCCGCGCCTACCGCGCCCGGACCCGGCGGCGGGTCACGCTCGAGTGGTGCCTGATCGGGGACGTGAACGACGGCGACGCCCAGGCCGACGCGCTCGTCGGGGTCGCCCGGCGGCTCCGGGCGCACGTCAACGTCATCCCGATGAACCCGACCCCCGGCGTGCGGTGGCGCGAGCCCGACCCGGACCGGACGCGGGCGTTCGCGGCCCGGGTCGAGCGCGGTGGGGTCGCGGTGACCCTCCGCGACACCCGGGGCCGGGACGCCGAGGCCGCCTGCGGGCAACTGCTCGCCGCCCGGACGCTGGGGGACGGCCGGATCCTGCCGCTGGCCCGGGGCGCGGCGGACCGTGTCACCGCCCTCGCGGGGGTCCGTCCGTCCGGCCCGGCCGCGACCGCCGCGGCTCCGAACCCTGTCGAGGCCCCGGCGGACCGGTCGGGAGCGCCAGGAGGCGGACGAGGGTGAGCGCGCTCGGCGTGACGGCGTTCGTCGCCGCGCTCGTGGCCGCCGTGCTCGTGCACGAGCTGTTCCACCTGCTCGGTGCCCGGTGGTCCGGGATGCGCGTCGACCGCTACTTCGTCGGGTTCGGTCCGACGCTGTGGTCGACCCGCCGTGGGGAGACCGAGGTCGGCCTCAAGCTGCTGCCGCTCGGCGGGTTCGTCCGGATCGTCGGGATGGACCCGGAGGACCCGGTCCAGCCCCCGCTCGTCGCGGAGCTGCCGGACCCCGCCGCCGACGAGGCCGTGTGGGCGGCCGCTCTGGCCGACGGGCTCCGCGCCCGCGGTGTGCGGTCGGAGACGGCGCTGCGCATCCGCGACGCGGCCCGCGGCGCGCGCTCGGCCGTGCCGATCGCCGACGCCGGGACCGCGGCCGCCGACGCCGTGACCGGCGCCGTCGTCGCCGAGCTCGGTGCGCCGCGCCGCGTCGGTGACCTCGCGTGGCGGGTGCTCCGTGGCGACGAGGGTCGGCGGTACGGCGACCGCCCGGCGCGGCAGCGGGCGCTCGCGATCGTCCTCGGTCCGCTCTCCCACGCCGCGATCGCGTTCGTGCTGCTGCTCGGCGTGCAGCTCGGGTGGCCGCAGCCGACGGGCGAGCTCACCACCGTCGTCGCGGCCGTGCAGCAGGACTCGCCGGCGGACGCCGCCGGCCTCGCCCCCGGTGACCGGCTGCTCTCCGTCGCCGGCGTCGCCAGCGACGACTTCCTCGTGCTGCGCGACGGGCTGCGGTCGCGGCCCGGCGTCGCCGTCGACGTCCGGGTCGAGCGCGACGGCGCCGTCGACACGGTCCGGATCGTCCCGGCGGCCGTCGAGACCCCGGACGGGACCGTGGGGCTGATCGGGATCGCCGTCGAGCCGGTCGTGGCCGACGTCGGCGTCGTCGACGCGGTCGTCGCCGCGGCCGTCGGCGAGCCCGGGGGCGCCTCACCCGGCGGTGTGGTGCCGCTGGCCCGCGACTCGGTCGCCGGGCTCGTCCGCATCCTCTCCCCGCAGGGGTTTGCCGACCTCATGGGCCAGGCCGTCGGGGTCGAGGAGCGGGACCCGACCGGGGCGGTGTCGCTGGTCGGGGCCGCCTCGATCGCCGGTCAGATCGGCGCCCGTGACGGCGGACTGCCGGTGCTGCTCGGGCTCCTGGCCGCGATCAACGTCTTCTTCATGCTGTTCAACCTCGTGCCGCTCCCGCCGTTCGACGGCGGGCACCTCGCGGTCATCGGCGTCGAGTCGGCGGTGAACGGGCTGCGCCGGGCGCGCGGTCGCGCGGCCGACTTCCGTGTCCGCCCCGAGGCGCTGACCGCGCTGGCCGCGCCGGTGCTGGCCGTGCTCGTCGTGCTGCTCGTCGCGACGCTGTGGCTCGACGTCACCGCACCGATCCGGCTGTGAGGACGCCGCGGCCCGGGCCGCGCACGACCCCGCGGATACCCTCCGCCCCTCGACGTCACGAGGTCCCCGCGTGAGCGCGACGCTGCCCCTGGCCGACGGCACCCCCGCCGGGACCGCCGAGGCGGCCACCCCGGTCCCCGGCGTCGACGCCCCCCGCCGGCGCCCGACCCGGCAGATCACGCTCGGGCCGCTCGGCATCGGCAGCGACCACCCGATCAGCGTCCAGACCATGACGGTCACCCCGACGCACGAGGTGGACCTGACGCTGCAGGCGATCGCGGCCGCGCAGGCCGCCGGCGCCGACGCCGTCCGGGTCGCCGTCCCGCGCCGCGAGGACGCCGAGGCCCTCGCGCGGATCGCCGAGCACGCCCGGGTCCCCGTCATCGCCGACATCCACTTCCAGTGGAAGTACGCGGTCATGGCGATCGAGGCCGGCTGCGCCGGGGTCCGGATCAACCCGGGGAACATCAAGAAGCACGACAAGGTCGCGCTGATCGGGCGTCTCGCCAGCGAGGCCGGCTGCGCGATCCGCATCGGCGTGAACGGTGGCAGCCTCGAGGACGCGGTGCTCGAGGAGTTCGGCGGCCCGACGCCGGAGGCGATGGTGGCCTCCGCGCTGCGCGAGGCCCGGCTCCTGGAGGACGTCGACTTCTTCAACACCAAGATCTCGGTGAAGCACTCCGACCCGTGGACGATGATCCGGACGTACCGCCTGCTCGCCGAGGCCTGCGACTACCCGCTGCACCTCGGCGTGACCGAGGCGGGGCCGCTCCAGTCCGGCTCGGTGAAGTCCGCGGTCGGCATCGGTGCGCTGCTGACCGAGGGGATCGGCGACACGATCCGTGTCTCGCTCTCGGCCGACCCCGTCGAGGAGGTCAAGGTCGGGATCCAGATCCTCGAGTCGCTGCACCTCCGCCCGCGCGGACTCGACGTCGTGTCCTGCCCGTCCTGCGGTCGCGCGCAGGTCGACGTCTGGACGCTGGCCGAGCAGGTCCAGCAGGCGCTCGAGGGTCTGGACGCGCCGCTGCGGGTCGCGGTGATGGGCTGCGTCGTCAACGGGCCGGGCGAGGCCCGCGAGGCCGACCTCGGGGTCGCCGCCGGGAACGGGAAGGGCGACATCATCCGGCGGGGCGAGCGGATCGCGACGGTCCGCGAGGAGGACATCGTCGAGGCGATGGTCCACTTCGCGCAGGAGATGGCCGACGAGATCCGGGCCGAGCGGGGCGAGGGCGCACCGATCGTCGCCTGACCCGTCCCCGCGGCCCCGGCGGCCCCTCCGGGCCCTGTGGTAGCGTTCCACGTCCGCGGGCACGACCGCCCGCCGCCCGTCCACAGGACGCGTCCGGGTCACCGCCCGGGCCGCGGACGGGCCCGACGGAACCGCGCTCCACGTCGGCCGGCCCCCGGGGGCCGGCCGTCGCCGTGAGGGCGGTCGGACGCACGGGACGCCATGACCGAGGGCACGGGGACGGCCACCGCCGAGGCGCGCGTGGCCGAGCTGGCGGCGGCGCAGGCCGGACCGCTGGGCCTCGCCGTGCTCGGGGTCGAGGTGGCCGGTGGCCGGCCGCCGTCGGTCCGCGTCACCGTCGACCTCGAGGTCCCCGACCACGGCCGGCTCGCGCCGGGCGGGTCGCCGGCCGGCGGCGTCGACGTCGAGGCGATCGCGGCCCTCGCCCGGACGCTGGACGCGGCGCTCGTCGCGGACGGCGCGGTCCCGGTCGAGGCGGTCGTCGAGGTGGCGTCGCCGGGGGTGGATCGCCCCCTGGTCGACGCCCGGGACTTCGTGCGGAACCTCGGCCGCGAGGTCGAGGTGGAGCTGTCCGGCGGGGCCGACCGCGTGCGTGGCCGGATCGTCGCCGTCGCCGACGGCGCGGTCGAGCTGGCCCCGGTCGGGGCCGGCCGCGCCGCCGCCGGCGGGACCAGGAGCGTCGCGCTCGACGCCGTGGTGCGGGCCCTGCCCGTGCTGCCGTGGTGAGCGCGGGGACGGAGGAGACGCGATGAAGATCGACATCGACGCCCTGCGCGAGATCGAGCGCGAGAAGGGGCTCGACTTCCTGACCGTCGTCGACGCGCTCGAGGGCGCGCTCGCGGCCGCGTACAAGCGCTCGGCGGCCGCGCGCGCGGACGAGGCCCGCGTCACGATCGACCGCATCTCCGGCCAGGTGACGCTGTACGCGCAGCGCCTGGACGACGAGGGCAACGTCCTCGAGGAGTGGGTCGAGGAGCCGAAGGACTTCGGCCGCATCGTCGCCCAGACGGCGAAGCAGGTCCTCCTCCAGCGGCTCCGCGAGGCGGAGCGCGAGGTCACCTACGGCCAGTTCGTCGGGCACGAGGGCGACATCGTCTCGGGGCAGGTCAGCCAGCAGGGCAACGTGACGCTGATCGAGCTCGGCCGGACCGAGGCGCTGCTGCCGTACTCGGAGCAGGTCCCGAACGAGCGGCTGGCCCACGGCGCCTACACCCGGGCGGTCGTCATCGAGGTCCGGAAGCAGCTGCGCGGCGCGCAGATCGTCTGCTCCCGGACCCACCCTGCGCTCGTCGTCGGGCTGTTCGCGCTCGAGGTGCCCGAGATCGAGGAGGGCATCGTCGAGATCAAGGGCATCGCCCGCGAGGCCGGTCACCGGACCAAGGTCTCGGTCATGAGCCACGACGCCGACGTCGACCCGGTCGGGGCCTGCGTCGGGCCGGCCGGCGCGCGGGCCCAGGCGGTCCAGCGCGAGCTCCACAACGAGGGGACCGAGCGCATCGACATCGTGCGGTGGGCCGAGGACCCGGGCGAGCTGATCGCCAACTCGCTCTCGCCGGCGAAGGTCAGCGACGTCCACCTCTACGCCGACGACGGCACGGCCGTCGTGGTCGTCCCCGACTACCAGCTGTCGCTCGCGATCGGGCGCGAGGGGCAGAACGCCCGTCTCGCGGCCCGGCTGACCGGGTGGCGGATCGACATCAAGTCCGAGTCGCAGTTCGCCGAGGAGCAGCGCGCGTTCCAGGAGGCCCTCGACCAGGGCCTGATCGACGAGCACGGCAACCCGCTCTCGGACGAGGGCGCGAAGGCCATCGAGGCGGCGTACCGCTCGGCGGAGGCGCTGCGCCAGAGCGCCCTCGAGGACGAGGAGGCCGAGGGCGCGCCGGCGGCCGACGGGGGGGAGGCGAGCTGAGCCCCGATGTCCAGAGGCTCGCGACCCCGCGGCCGGGACGCGGTGGACGGCGCGGTGCGCCGTCCCGTCCGGACGTGCGTGGTCTGCCGGACGGCGCGTCCGCAGGACGCGCTGCTCCGGGTCGTCGCGGCGGGGGCGGAGCTGGTCGTCGATCCGGGGTCGCGCCGCGGGGGGCGGGGCGCGTACCTTTGCCCCCGACCGGCCTGCCTGCAGGGTGCGGGCGCCCGGGACGGGGCGGTGCTGCGGCGCGCGCTGCGGCGCCCCGACCTGGAGGTCGGACCGGCGCTCGCCGAGCTGCGGGCGACCCACGGGGACGCGACGGACGGCGCGACGGCGCCATGAGGAGCGAACCGTGAGCAACACCGTGCGCGTCCACCAGCTGGCGAAGGACGTCGGGCTGTCGAACGCCGAGGTCATCCGCGCCCTCGGCGAGCTCGGCATCGAGGCGAAGAGCCACTCGTCGTCGGTCAGCGTCGTCGACGCGCGCCGCCTGAAGGACTCGATCGGCCGCTCGGCCGAGGACCGGGCGCGCGAGGAGGCCGAGCGGCGGGCCCGCGAGGAGGCCGAGCTCGCGCGGTACCGCAGCGTCGAGCCGGCCGCCCCGGTGGCCGACCGGAAGGCCGCGAAGGTCCTCCCGCCGCACCTCCGGAAGCAGCAGGAGGAGGCCGCCGCGGCCGAGGCCGCGGCGCGGACCGCCGAGGCCCCCGCGGCCCCCGCCGCGTCCGGGGCCGCCGCGGCTCCCGCCGCGCCCGAGGCGCCGGCGGACACGACCGCTCCGGCCGCCCCGGAGGCGCCCGAGGACAGCGCCGCCGGCGCGAAGCGCATGCCCGGCGCCCCGCCGCCGCGGCTCCGACCACCGGGCGCCCCGTCGACCCCGGCCGCCCCCGGCCCGGCGGCCGCCACCGAGGGGCTGACCGTCCGCCGTCCGCGTCCCGACGCCGGCCTGCCCCGCGAGGGCAGCGGTCGGCGCGTCGTCCCGCCGCCGCTCCGCGAGGCGGCCCCCGGTGGCCCGGGCGGTCCCGGCGCCCCGGTCCGGGCGCGTCCCGGTGGTCCCGGCGGTCCCGTCCGCGGTCGCCCCGGCGGTCCCGGCTCCCCGTCCCCGTACCGCCAGGTCCCCGGCGCGGCGATCCCCGGTCGCGGTGGTCCGGGCGGGCCGCGCGGTGGTCCGGGCGGGCCCGGCGGTCCGCGCGGTGGTCCGGGCGGGCCCGGCGGTCCCGGCGGGCTGCGCGGTGGTCCGGGCGGTCCGCGGAAGCGGAAGCGCAACGAGCGGCAGACGCCGGAGGAGCAGGAGCTCCGCGGCCCGATCCGCCGCGACCTCCCGCTCGAGCAGCAGATCGCGGTCGACCGCGTCGAGGTCGTCTCCGGCGTGACGGTCGGCGAGCTGGCCGACCGTCTCGGCGTGGCCGGCGCGGCGCTCGTCAAGAAGCTGTTCGAGATGGGCGAGATGGCGACCGTCCAGCAGACGCTGCCGGACGACACCATCGAGATCCTCTGCGCCGACCTCGGCGTCGCCGTGCACTTCCTCTCGGAGGAGGAGCTGGAGTTCGGCGTCGAGGCCGCCGAGGACCCGGCGCTGCTGCAGCCCCGGCCGCCGGTGATCACCGTGATGGGCCACGTCGACCACGGCAAGACCCTGCTCCTCGACGCGATCCGGAAGACCGACGTGGTCGCGACCGAGGCCGGCGGCATCACGCAGCACATCGGCGCGTACCAGATCGCGCGCGACGGCCGTCCGATCACGTTCATCGACACGCCGGGCCACGAGGCGTTCACGCAGATGCGGGCCCGCGGCGCGCAGGTCACCGACGTCGCGATCCTGGTGGTCGCGGCCGACGACGGCGTGAAGCCCCAGACGCAGGAGGCCATCGGGCACGCGAAGGCGGCCGAGGTCCCCGTGGTCGTCGCCATCAACAAGTGCGACCTGCCGGCGGCCGACCCGCTGCGCGTCCGGACCCAGCTCGTCGAGCACGGCCTCGTGGCCGAGTCGCTGGGCGGCGAGGTCCCGATGGTCGAGGTCAGCGCCGTGTCGGGCCAGGGCCTCGACGACCTCCTCGAGGTCGTGCTGCTCCAGGCCGACGTCCTCGAACTGAGGGCCAACCCGGACAAGCCGGCCCGCGGCCGTGTCGTGGAGGCCCACCTCGACCGCGGGCGGGGCCCCGTCGCGACGCTGCTGGTCCAGGCCGGGACGCTCCGGAAGGGCGACGTGCTGGTCGCGGGCACCGCGGACGGCCGCATCCGGGGCATGTCCGACGAGGACGGGAACCCGATCGAGGAGGCCACGCCGGCCCGGCCGGTCCAGGTGATCGGGCTGGGCGAGGTCCCCGAGGCCGGCGACGAGTTCCGCGTCGTCGAGGCCGAGCGGCTGGCCCGCGACGTCGCCGAGCGCCGGCAGGCCCGCGAGCGGCGCAAGGAGCTGGCGGAGCGCCGCCCGACCACCCTGGAGGAGTTCACCTCGGCGGTCGAGGCCGGCGGTCGCGCGACCCTGAACGTCATCATCAAGGCCGACGTGTCGGGCTCGGCCGAGGCCCTGGACGACGCGCTCCGGAAGCTCGCGCTGGACGAGGTCCAGGTCCGGGTGATCCAGAAGGGCGTCGGCGCCATCACGCAGGGCGACGTCCGGCTGGCCGAGGCGTCCGACGCGATCATCGTCGCGTTCAACGTCCGGCCCGCGCCGGGCGTCCGCGAGGAGATCCAGCGCTCCGGGGTCGACGTCCGCAGCTACCGCATCATCTACGAGGCCATCGAGGACATCGAGGGCGCGGTGAAGGGGCTGCTCGCCCCCGAGCAGCGCGAGCAGGTCCTCGGCGAGGCCGAGGTCCGCGAGCTGTTCAAGGTCCCGCGTCTCGGCGTCGTCGGCGGCTGCATGGTCACCAACGGCGTCGTGCGGCGGGACGCGAAGGTCCGCGTCGTCCGGGACGGCGTCGTCCTGGTCGAGGACGACCTCAGCTCGCTGCGCCGGTTCAAGGACGACGTCCGCGAGGTCGCGCAGGGCTTCGAGTGCGGCATCGGGCTGGAGCGGTTCAAGGACCTGAAGGTCGGCGACGTCATCGAGAACTTCGAGATCGTCGAGGTCGCGCGGGCCTGACGGCCCGGAGGGCCGGCCGGTCCGCGGGAGGTCGTCCGTGAGCGAGCGCGTCCACCACGCGGCGGCGCTGCTGCGCCTGCACCTGCCCGGGTCCCGCAGCCTGAAGGACCGCCGGGCGCACCTGCAGCGGGTCCGGCGCGGTCTCGTCGACGAGCTCGGCTGCTCGGTCGCGGAGGTCGGCGGCGGCGACACGTGGCAGGTGGCCGTCCTCGGGGTCGCGGTCGCGGCGGGGGACGCCGCCGGCGTCGACCGGGTCCTCGAGCGGCTCGTCCCCCTCGCCGAGCGCGACCCCGGGGTCGTGGCCCGCGTCGACGCGGTCCACCACGACACCCTCGACGCGGCCTGACGTCGTGGCCCGCCGCCGCAACCCCCGGGTCGACCGCGACGTCCGCGCCGCGCTGGCCGACGCGCTCATGACCGAGGTCTCCGACCCCCGGCTGGCGCTGGTGACCATCACCGACGTCGAGGTCACCCCGGACCACGAGGTCGCGACCGTGTCCTGGACGACGGTCGACCCGGACCTGCTCGCGTCGCCGGTCCGGGGTGCCCGCCGGCCGCGCCCGCCCCGACCGGACCAGGTCGCCGCGGCGCTGGACGCCGCCGCGCCGCTGCTCCGCGGGGCCGTCGGCCGGCGGCTGCGGCTGCGCAGCACCCCCGAGCTGCGGTTCCGCCCCGACCCCGTCGCCGCCCAGGCCGCGGCCGTCGAGCGGATCCTCCGCGAGCGGCGGGACGCCGACCCCGGGCCGGGGGCGCCGTCGTGAGCCCCCGCCGCCGTGCGGCCGTCGGCGGGCCCGAGGGCGTGCTCGTCGTCGACAAGCCGGCCGGGATGACGTCCCACGACGTCGTCGACCGCGTGCGCCGGCTGGCCGGGACCGGCCGCGTCGGGCACACCGGGACGCTGGACCCGGCCGCGACGGGCGTGCTGGTCTGCTGCCTCGGACGGGCGACCCGGCTGGCGGCGCCGCTCCAGGCCGGGACGAAGCTGTACGCCGCGGTGGTCCACCTCGGCGTCACGACGGACTCGGACGACCTCGACGGCGCGGTCCTGACGCGGACCCCCGCCACCCACCTCGAGGAGGCGACGGTCTGCGGCGCCCTCGGCGCGTTCCGGGGCGAGCAGCTCCAGGTGCCGCCGATGGTCTCGGCCGTCCGCATCGGCGGTCGTCGGCTCCACGAGATCGCCCGCGAGGGCGGCGAGGTCGAGCGGCCGGCCCGACGCGTCCGCATCGACGACCTCGTCCTCGACCGCTTCACGCCGGGGGAGCCGGCGGAGGTCTCGCTGCTGGTCGGGTGCTCGGCGGGGACGTTCGTGCGCAGCCTCGCCCGCGACCTCGGGGCGGCGCTGGGGACCGGTGGGGCGCTGGCCTCGCTGCGACGGCTCGCGAACGGGCCGTTCCTCGTCGAGGACGCGGTCCCGCTGGCCGACCTCGAGGCCGACCCCGGGCTGCTGGCCCGCCGCCTGCTCCCCGTCGAGGACGCGGTCCGGGCCGCACTGCCGGTGGTCGAGGTCGACGCGGACGTCGCGCGCCGCATGGCGACGGGGGCGACCCCCGACCGGGCCGGCCTCCCGGCGCCGGGCGTCGTGACCGCGTACCTCCACGCCGGATCGCTCGTCGCCGTCCACGGGCCGGGCCGCGACGCGCCGGTCCGCGTCGTCTGGGCGACGTCGGGCGCCGGGTGAGCGCGGTCGTCACCGTCGGGAACTTCGACGGCGTCCACCGCGGGCACCGGGCCCTCGTCGACCGTGCGGTGGCGCTCGGCGCCGCGCGCGGCGTGCCGGCCGTCGCGCTGACGTTCGACCCCCACCCCGCGGCGGTCACGCGGCCCGACGGCGCGCCGCCGCTCCTGCAGGCCCTCGACGAGCGCGTCGCGGCGCTGCGGGCCGCGGGCCTGGACGACGTCGTCGTCCGGCGCTTCGACGCGGAGCTCGCCGCGCTCGAGCCCGCGGCGTTCGTCGCCGACGTGCTCGTCGGCGAGCTCGGCGCGGTCGCGGTCGTCGTCGGCGAGAACTTCCGGTTCGGTCGCGGCGCGGCGGGCGACGTCGGGACGCTGCGGACGCTGGCCGTCGACCTCGGGCTCGAGGTGGCGGCGGTGCCGCTGGTCGGCGCGGACGGGGCGTCGGTGTCCTCCTCGGCGGTCCGGGCCGCGCTGGCCGAGGGCGACGTGGCCGCGGTCGCGGCGGCGCTCGGGCGGCCGTACGCCCTCGACGGACCGGTCGTCCGCGGCGAGGGCCGGGGTCGGACGATCGGGGTCCCGACCGCGAACGTCGCCGTGGACCCCGGCCGGGCGCTCCCGGCCGACGGGGTGTACGCCTGCCGGGCCGAGGGCGTCGACGGCGCCGGGGCGCCCGTCGCGGCGCCGGCGGTGGTGAACGTCGGTCGCCGCCCGACCTTCGACGGCGTGGGGCGGACCGTGGAGGCCCACCTCCTCGACGTCCCGGCGGGGCTCGACCTGTACGGGGGGCGGCTCCGAGTGGCCCTCGTGGCCCGGATCCGGGGGGAGCGGCGGTTCGACGGTCCGGAGGCCCTGGTGGCGAGGATCCGGACCGACGTCGATGAGGCCCGGGGCCTGCTGGCCTGATCCCGGCCCCGCGGACGGCTCCGGACCGCCGCCGGTTGCCGTTCCGGGCCGGATGTGGGACACTCCGGGCCGCCGGGGCGAGCGTCCCGGCCTCGCCGCGCCCGTTCGGGCGTCGGACCCCCACCGCGCACCGCGGTCCCGCCTGCCGTCGTGGCGGTCGGGAGCAGGGGTCCCACCGGAGCGCCCCGCGCCCCGGCCCGACGCGGCCCGGTCCCGACACGACAGGAACCGCAGTGGCCACCGAGCTCCCCGACACCAAGCAGGGCATCGTCGAGCGGTTCGCCCGCACCCCGGGCGACACCGGCTCCCCCGAGGTCCAGATCGCGCTGCTGACGCAGCGGATCACCCACCTCACGGCGCACCTGCAGACCCACCACCTCGACCACCACACGCGTCGGGGCCTGCTGCTCCTGGTCGGGCGGCGCCGGCGGCTGCTGAACTACCTGCGCTCGCGCGACGTCGAGCGCTACCGCGGTCTGGTCGAGGAGCTCGGCCTGCGCCGCTGAACCACGGGCCGGGACGCGCGTCCCGGCCCGCCCCCGTCCGCGGCCGTCCGGCTGCGGGCACGACACCCCGGGGCCGTCCCGTCCGCCTCGGTGGTCAGTGGAGACGGCTCGGACCGCCGCCGCGAGGCCGGTCCGAGCGGTCCCCACTGATGCACCGGAGCACGGCCGGGCGGCCTCCCGGCCCGCGCGAGGCGCGGGCACCGATCAAGGAGGCCCCACCGTGGGCAAGCTCGGCACGCACGAGATGTCCGTCGAGATCGACGGCAAGACCCTGACCTTCGAGGCCGGCAAGCTGGCCCAGCAGGCCGGCGGCGCGGTCGTCGTCAGCCTCGGCGACACCAAGGTCATGACCACCACGACCGCGTCGCGCAGCCCGAAGGAGTCGCTCGGCTTCTTCCCGCTGACGATCGAGGTCGAGGAGCGGATGTACGCGAACGGCCGCATCCCCGGCTCGTTCTTCAAGCGCGAGGGGCGTCCCAGCGAGAACGCCATCCTCACCTGCCGCCTCACCGACCGGCCGCTCCGCCCGACGTTCGCCGACGGGCTGCGCAACGAGGTCCAGGTCATCAACACCGTCCTGCAGACGGCTCAGTTCGACCCCTACGACGTGGTGGCCATGAACGGCTCGTCGCTCGCGACGATGCTGGCCGGCGTCCCGTTCGAGGGTCCGGTCGCGGCCATCCGGTACGCGCTGATGCGCGACGGCTCCTGGGTCGCGTTCCCGTCCTTCGAGGAGCTCGACGAGGAGGCCGTGTTCAACATGGTCATCGCCGGGCGCGTCGAGGACTCGGGCGAGGTCGCGATCCTGATGATCGAGGCCGAGGCCACGCCGAACGCCGTCCTGCACATCGAGATGGGCGCCACCGCCCCGACCGAGCAGGTCGTCGGCGAGGCGATCGAGACCGCGAAGCCGCTGATCCGTGCGCTCTGCGAGGCGCAGGAGCGGTTCGTGGCCGAGGTCGGCCGCCGCGACGCCGGTGAGTTCAAGCTGTTCGTCGACTACGACCCGGCCGTGTTCGAGGCCGTCCGCGCCGCCGGCGAGGCCGACGTCGAGGCGACGTACCGCGACGCCGCGCTCGGCAAGGAGAAGCGGGACGAGCGCCTCGGCGAGATCCGGACCGACGTCGTCGACCGCGTCGTCGCGGCCGGCGTCGCCGGCGTCGACGAGTCGGCCCTCCCCGGTCAGGCCCGCGAGGCGTTCCGCTCGCTCGAGAAGAAGGTCGTCCGGCGCCTCATCGTCACCGAGGGCTTCCGGGTCGACGGCCGCGGGCCGCGCGACCTCCGGCCGGTCTCGGCCGAGGTGGGGCTGCTCCCGCTGACGCACGGCTCGGCGCTGTTCACCCGCGGCGACACGCAGGTCCTCTCCGTCCTGGCCCTCGGCACGACGCGCGAGGGGCAGCGGCTGGACACGCTGGACCCGGACAGCGAGAAGCTGTTCATGCACCACTACAACATGCCGCCCTACTCGACCGGTGAGACCGGCCGGGTCGGCTCGCCGAAGCGGCGCGAGATCGGCCACGGGCTGCTCGCCGAGCGGGCGATCGTGCCGGTGCTGCCGGCGACCGCGGACTGGCCGTACGCGATGCGCGTCGTGTCGGACGTCGTCGGTTCGAACGGCTCGACCTCGATGGGCTCGGTCTGCGCCACCTCGCTCGCCCTGATGGAGGGCGGCGTCCCGACGCACGCCCCGGTCTCGGGCATCGCGATGGGTCTGGTGTACGAGGACGGGAAGTACACGACGCTCACGGACATCCAGGGCGTCGAGGACTTCTACGGCGACATGGACTTCAAGGTCGCGGGTCCGGAGGGGTTCATCACCGCCCTCCAGCTGGACACCAAGCTGGCCGGCATCCCGGCCCAGGTCCTGCAGGACGCGCTGCTCCAGGCCCGTGACGCCCGGCTCGAGATCCTCGGCATCATGAACGCGGCGCTCCCGGCGCCGCGGCCCGAGGTCGCGGCGAACGCGCCCCGCGTCGAGATCATCCACATCCCGCAGGACAAGATCGGCGAGGTCATCGGCCCGCGCGGCAAGATCATCAAGGAGCTGGTCGAGGAGACCGGCGCCCAGATCGACGTCGACGAGGAGGCCGGTCGCGGCGTCGTGAAGATCTACGCGACCTCGGCCGAGATGGCGGAGGCCGCCCGCAACCGCATCAACGCGATCGCGAACCCGACCCTCCCCGAGGTCGGCGAGCGGTACCAGGCGACGGTCGTGAAGACCGTCGACTTCGGTGCGTTCGTCAGCCTGACCCCGGGCATCGACGGGCTGCTCCACATCTCGGAGCTCTCGAAGATGGTCGGGAAGCGACTGGACCACTCGGAGGACGCGGTCACCGTCGGCCAGCAGGTGCTGGTCGAGGTGAAGGACGTCCTCGAGGGTGGCCGGCGCTTCAAGCTGGAGTACGTCGGCGAGAAGGCCCCGCGCGAGGACGGTGGCGGCGACCGCGGTGGTGACCGCGGCGGCGACCGCGGCGAGCGCCGCGAGCGTCGCGACGGTGGCGACCGCGGCGGTGACCGCGGTGGTGACCGCGGTGAGCGCCGCGAGGGTGGCGAGGGCCGCACCCGCTCGCGCAGCCGCTCGCGCAGCCGCGACTGACGTCGCGCCGGCCGGGGGGCACCGCATGGTCCTGCGCGTCGGGGTCGTCGGTGCCGCCGGCCGGCTCGGCTCGGTCCTGGCGGCCGGCGTCGCCGCGGCCGACGACCTCGAGCTCGTCGCGGCGGTCTCGCCGCGCCACGCCGGTCGTCCGCTCGGCGCCGTCGCCCCCGGCGTGACCGGCCCGGCGGCCGAGCTCGTCGTCGGGGCGGACCTCGCGGCGGTCGCCGGTGCCGGTGCCGACGTCGCGATCGAGGTGACCGGCCCGGCCACGGTCGGCCCCAACCTCCTCGCGCTGCTGGACGCCGGCGTGCACGCCGTCGTCGGCGCCACCGGGCTGGCGGAGGAGGACCTCGCCGCCGCCCGCGAGCGGGCGGCCCGTGGTCCGGCCCGGGCCGTGGTCGCCCCCAACTTCGCGATCGGGGCGGTCCTGCTCGAGCGCCTCGCGGCCACGGCCGCGCGGCACCTCCCCGACGTCGAGATCCTCGAACTGCACCACGACCTGAAGGTCGACGCGCCGTCGGGGACGGCGCTGGCGACCGCGGCGGCGATCGACGCGGCCCGCACCGGCGCCCCCGTCCCGACGGGGGAGGGGCCGTCGCGCGGTGAGCGGCACCACGGGGTCCCCGTCCACGCGGTGCGCCTCCCGGGCCTCGTCGCGCACGAGGAGGTGCTGTTCGGCGCGCCGGGGCAGGTCCTGTCGCTCCGACACGACGTCACCGACCGGACGGCGTTCGTGCCGGGGGCGCTGCTGGCCTGCCGGCGGGTCGGCGGCCTCGACGGCCTCGTCGTCGGGCTCGGGGCGCTGCTCGACTGAGTCCATGGCCCCCCGCGCGCCGCCGGGGGCCTCCGAGCGCGGTAGGAGGCGCGTCGGCTAGCGTCCGCCCCGCATCGGGCCGGCGTTCCGGTGCCGACGACGCGGCAGGGGTCAGGGTGGTCGACGACACCAGCACGCCCCCCGCGGCGAGCCCGGCGCCCGGCGCCCTCGACGCGGCCGAGATCGCGGCCGAGCAGGACCACTACGCCGAGGCCCTCCAGCGGTTCCGCGGCGACGTCCGCATGATGGAGCAGGTCCTCGCGACCATGATCGAGCGCCGCGTGCCCCGCGGCGAGGTCCACCTCGGACTGATGCTCGACCAGTACCTCGAGGGCCGGGAGCTCCGGAAGGCCCGGGCGATCATCGGTCAGCTCGACGAGGCCGGGGTCCCGCTGGACGCCGGCCGGCGGCACGCCGTCGCCCTGGCCGCGGCGGCCGCGGGACAGGGCGCCGAGGCGCTGGCGATGGTCGAGCGACTCGCCGCCGACGGCCACCAGCCGACCCGGGACCAGACCTCGGCGGTCGTCGCGCTCCTCGTCGGCGCCCGGCGGACCGCGGCGGCCTGGCCGCTGTACCGCCGCTCGGCCGCGGCCGGCCGCACCGCGGACCGCGACGTCCACCTCGCGCTCCTGGCCGACGCGCTCGGACGGCGGGCCGCGAAGGACACGCTGCTGGTCCTGCGCTCGATGGTGGCGGCAGGGCAGCGGGTGCCGTCGCTCCGGACCGCCGAGGCCCTCCGGATGCTGGCGCGGGCCGGGCAGGCCGACCGCGGTCTCGAGCTGTTCGAGCTGCTCGCGGCGGCGCCCGACGCCGTCGCGGCCACGCCGGACGGCGAGACGGTCGCGGCGCTGCTCGAGGCGCTGGCCCGGCGGGGCCGCGTCGAGGAGGTCACGGCCCTCGTGGTGCGGATCTCGGGCGGGGCGCCCGGCGGCCACCTGCGCAACGCCGTCGTCGCGGCCCGGCTGGGTGCCGACGACGCCGACGGCGCCTGGGCCGAGCTCGAGGCGATGTGGGCCGAGGGGCACCTCCCGACCGCGGCGAACCTCGAGCGGCTCCTCGACGCCGAGGTCGCGGCCGGGGTGAACGTCCGCGCGGCGGGCATCCTCGACTGGCTGGTCGTGATCGGTGCGCCCGTCCCCCCGGCCCGCTCGGGGCCCGTCCTCCGGGCCGAGCTGGCGGGCGGCCTCGACGCCGGGCTCCGCATGGCGTCGGCCCTGCTGGACGCCGGGCAGCCGCTGGACCGTGCCGCGGCCCGCGACCTCGTGGAGCGGCTGGTCCGGGCGCGCCGCCTCGACGAGGCCCGGGCCTGGCTGGACCGCCTCCGGGTCGCCGGGACGCTGACCCTCGGCCGGAGCTGGGGGTCGCTGCTCGCGGCGCTGGTCGCGGCGAAGCGGAGCGACGACGCGGTCGGTCTCCTCGAGGAGCTGGTCGCCGCCGGCGTCGCGCCGGAGGGCGCGGATCTCGTGCGGCTGGTCTCGGGCCGGCTCCGGACGGGCGACCGCGCCCGGGCCGAGCGGTTCGCCGCGGCCGCGTCCGCCGCCGGCGTGCACCTGCCCGAGGAGGCGCTTCGGGAGCTGCTCTGGGCCCATGCGCGGGCCGGCGACGCCCCGGCGGTCGAGCGGGTCCTGGCGCTGCTGGTGGCCGCCGGCATCACCCCCGACGAGCGCCACGAGAAGGCCCGGGCCTGGGCGACCGGCGAGACGCGGCGCCGGCTGGACGAGCCGACCGAGCCGGCCGCGGAGCCGACCGAGCCGGCCGCGGAGCCGACCGAGCCGGCCGCGGAGCCGGCCCCCGGCTCAGCCGTCGAGGGCTGAGGCCGGCACCAGCAGCTGGGTCCGGACGAGCTCGGCGTACCGACCTTCGGCGGCGAGCAGGTCGGCGTGGGTGCCGCGTTCGACGATCCGGCCGTCCTCGAGGACGACGATCTCGTCGGCGTCGACGACCGTCGAGAGGCGGTGCGCGATGACGAGCGCGGTCCGCCGCTCCAGCGCCTCGGTCAGCGCGTGCTGCACGAGCCGCTCCGAGTCGGCGTCGAGGTGCGCCGTCGCCTCGTCGAGGATCACGATCGCGGGGTCGCGCAGCAGGATGCGGGCGATCGCCAGCCGCTGCTTCTCCCCGCCGGAGAACCGGTAGCCGCGTTCGCCGACGACCGTGTCGTACCCGTCGGGCAGCCGGGCCACGACGTGGTGGATCCGGGCCGCGGTGGCGGCCGCGACCAGCTCGTCGTCGGTCGCGTCCGGCTTCGCGTACCGGAGGTTCGCGGCCACGGTGTCGTGGAAGAGGTGCGGGTCCTGGCTGACGACGCCGATGGCGCCGCGGAGCGAGTCGAGGGTGAGGTCCCGGACGTCGTGGCCGTCGACCAGGACCCGGCCGGCCGTCACGTCGTGGAGTCGCGGCAGCAGCGAGGCCAGGGTCGACTTCCCGGCGCCGGAGGGACCGACGAGGGCGACCGTCCGTCCGGGCGCGACGTCGAGGTCGACGTCGACGAGCACGGGGGCCGAGGCGTCGGTGCCGTGCGGTGCGCGCGGTCCCTCGAGGGAGGCGAGGCTGACGCCCTCGGCGCCCGGGTACCGGAACCCGACGTGCTCCAGCCGGACGTGGCCGCGGGGGGCGGTCAGCGCGACGGCGTCGGGCCGGTCGACGATCGTCGGGGGCAGGTCCAGCACCTCGAAGACGCGCTCGAAGCTGACCAGCGCGGTCATCAGGTCCACGCGGGCGTTGCTCAGCTGCGCCAGCGGACCGAACAGCTGGGTCACGTACAGGCCGAGCGCGACGACGGTCCCGATCCGGACGGCGGGGTCCTCGATCACGATGCGCCCGCCGACGTAGTAGACGAGACCGGTCGCCAGCGCCCCGACGAGGCCGAGCGCGACGAACAGCGCCCGCATGTTCATCGCCGTCCGGACGCCGATGCGCGCGACCTGGTCGGCCCGGTCGTGGAACCCGTCGACCTCGTCGTCGAGGCGGCCGAACAGCTTCACGAGCAGCGCGCCCGAGACGTTGAACCGCTCGGTCATCGTCGAGTTCATGTCGGCGTTCAGCGCCATCGAGCGCCGTGCCAGCTCCTGGAGGCGGCGGCCGACGACGCGGGCCGGGACGATGAACAGCGGCAGGAGCGCCAGCGCCAGCAGCGTGACCCGCCAGTCCAGCAGCGCCATCGCCGTGACCGTGACGGCGACGCCGATGAGGTTGTCGACGATGCCGCCGAGCGTCCCCGTGAGCGCGCGCTGGGCGCCGATGACGTCGTTGTTCAGCCGGGTGACCAGCGACCCCGTCTGCGTCCGCGTGAAGAAGTCGAGCGGCAGGGACTGGACGTGGCGGAACAGGCGCGTCCGGAGGTCGAGGATGAAGTCCTCGCCGACCGACGACGACAGCCACCGGTCGAGCATCCCGAGCGCCGCGACGACGACGGCGACCACGACGAACCCGACGGTCAGGGCGGTGAGCAGGCCGAGGTCGCGGTCGGGGATGGCGCGGTCGATGATCAGGCGGATCAGCTGCGGCGGGGCGGCCGAGGCGGCCGACGCGGTCGCGATGACCAGGACGTACGCGAGGACCCGGCGCAGGTACGGCCGGGCCAGTCCGACGGCGCGGCGGGCGACGGCCCGGTCGAACCGCCGACCGCGCGCGTCGGCGCGGCCGGACATCGCGGACATCATGAGGGGACCCATCGGGTGCTGCACGGGAGCTCCGGGGGAGGGGAGGCGGCGGACCGCGCCGGGTCGGCGGGGACGCGCCAGTAGTCTGCCCCACCTCCGGCCCGTCCGCGTCCGGCCGGAGGGGGTGCCCGGTGTCCGACCCCGAGGCGGACCGCCGGGAGCTCCTCGCCCGGTACCTCACCGACCCGGACGGCGACGTCTTCGCCCTGGTCGGCCTGCCCGAGGTCGTGAAGGGCGCGGTCTTCGCCCGGTACTCCCGCTCGGCCTCCGGGGTGAAGGACCTGCTCGCCGAGGAGTTCGCCGGGGACCTCGGCGGCGGCGGCGCCGAGCGGGCCAGCGCCCTGTACGAGAAGGTGTTCGGCGACTACGGCGACGACTCGGTCGCGCAGCTCGGCGGGGCCCACGTCGCCCTCGAGAACGTCTCGAACGTCGTCACGAAGCGGATCGAGTGGGGCCGGCTGGCGGCCTACCTGGAGCAGTCGACCCGGTACGTCGCGTACGACCGGCCGGTGGCCGGCCGGTGGCGGTACCACCGCGAGGCCGACGTCATGGCCTCGCGTCACGCCGCGCGGTACGAGGAGGTGCTCGACCACCTCTTCGCGACGTACGCCGCGGCCCTCCCCGTCATGCGCGAGCACGTCCGGGCCCGGTGGCCCCTGACCGCCGGGACGTCCGAGAGCGCGTGGCGGGCCGCGACCCGGGCCAAGGCCCTCGACCTGCTCCGCGGCCTGCTCCCGGCCGCGACCGAGGCCAACGTCGGCATGTTCGCGAGCGGGCAGTCCTACGAGCTGCTGCTGCTCCGGCTGGCGGCCGATCCGCTGCCCGAGGCGCGGGCGCTCGGCGCCGCGCTGCTCGCCCAGCTCAGGGCCGTCATCCCGTCCTTCGTCAGCCGGGTCGACCGCCCCGACCGCGGCCACGTCTGGCGCGACCATCTCGCCCGTACGCGGGCGGACACGCGGGCGCTGGCGGCGCGGCACGTCGTCGCGGACCCGGCCCCGGTCGCACCCGTCGAGCTGGTCGACTGGTGGCCGCGGGACCCGGTCGACGCGGAGGTCGCGGTCGTCGTCGGGGCGCTGCTCCCGCACACGACGGTGGGGGAGCGGCAGCTCGAGGCCCAGGTCAGGACCTGGCCGGCCGAGCAGCGCGCCGAGGTGCTGCGCGCGTACGTCGGCGAGCGGGTGAACCGTCGTCACCGTCCGGGGCGCGCCCTGGAGCGGGTCACCTACCGGTTCGACGTGCTGAGCGACTACGGCGGGTTCCGCGACCTCCAGCGCCACCGCATGTGCACGATCGAGTGGCAGGACCTCACCGTCGCCCACGGCTACGACACGCCGCCGGAGGTCGAGGAGGCCGGCCTCGGGCCGGTCTGGCACGACGCGATGGCCCGGGCGGCCGACCTGTTCCACGCGCTCCGCACCGAGCTGCCCGACGCGGCCCAGTACGTCGTCCCGTTCGCGTCGCGGGTCCGGTGGACCATCCAGATCAACGCCCGCGCCGCGATGCAGATGCTCGAGCTGCGCAGCCAGCCGCAGGGGCACCCGCAGTACCGCCGCGTCGTCCAGGACATGCACCGGGCGATCCGCGACGTCGCCGGCCACGTCGCGGTCGCGGACGCGATGGTGCACGTCGACCACGGGGTCGGTGACCTGGAGCGGCTGGCGTCGGAGGAGGCGCTCGAGGCCCGTCGCGCGGCGCGCCGCCCCGGTCCCGAGGGGTCCGGCGAGTAGGCTCCGCCCGCGGCGCGCACGCGTCGACGGCGATCTCGAGGACGCATGGCGGCTCGGACCGGCGCTGACGCGGTCGGACGCGTCGTGACCGCGATGGTCACCCCGCTGACCCCCGACGGCGCCCTCGACCTCGACGGCGCGGCCGTCCTCGCCCGCCACCTCGTCGCCACCGGCTCGGACGGCCTCGTCGTCGGCGGGACGACCGGCGAGTCGCCGACCCTCCGCGAGGAGGAGCTCTGGGAGCTCGTCGCCGCGGTGCGCGGTGCGGTCGGGGACGCGGCGCGCGTCGTGGTCGGGACCGGGACGAACGACACCGCCCGGACGATCGCCCGGACCGTGCGCGCGGCCGAGGTCGGGGCCGACGCGGCCCTCGTCGTGACGCCGTACTACAACCGGCCGTCGCAGGCCGGGCTCCGGGCGCACTTCCGGGCCGTCGCCGACGCGACCGACCTCCCGCTGCTGCTCTACGACATCCCCGCGCGGACCGGGCGCGAGCTCGCGCCGGGGACCCTCGTCGACCTCGCGGCCGTCCCGACGATCGTCGGCGTCAAGGACGCCACCGGGGATCTCGGGAAGGCCGGCGACACGCTGGTCGCGACCCGGGGTGCGCCGGGCGGGTTCGCGCTGTGGTCCGGCGCCGACGAGGTCAACCTGCCGCTGCTCGCGCTCGGTGCCGTCGGCGTCGTCTCGGTCTCGGCCCACCTCGCCGGGCCCGAGCTCGCCGAGACGGTCCGGGTCGTCGACGTCGACCCGGACCGGGCCCGGACGCTGCACCTCCGCTGCCTGCCGCTCCACCGGGCGCTGTTCCTCGAGCCGAACCCCGGGCCGCTCAAGGCCCTGCTCGCGGCCCGCGGACTGCCGGCCGGGCCGCTGCGGCCGCCGCTGGCGCTGCCGGAGCCGGACGTCGTCGCGCACGGTCTCGCCGCGCTCGAGGCGGTCGAGCGGGCCCGCGGGGACGCGGCGTGAGCCGCTCCCGCGTCCGCACCCGGGGTGCGGCGGCGACGCACCCGCCGGTCGAGGTCACGTTCCTCGGGGGGCTCGGGGCGATCGGTCGGAACATGGCGACGATCGAGGTCGACGGACGCGTCGCCGTCGTCGACGTCGGCGTGCTCTTCCCCGACGCCGAGCACCTCGGCGTGGACCTCATCCTCCCGGACTGGGGCTGGCTGGTCGAGCGCGGTGACGACGTGGAGGCCGTCTTCCTGACCCACGGACACCTCGACCACATCGGCGCGCTGCCGCACCTGCTGCGGGACCTCGGACGGTCGGTCCCCGTCTACGGCTCGCGGCTGACGCTGGCGTTCGTCGCGTCGAACCTCGCGGAGTGGCCCGACCTGCCCGAGCCGGACCTCCGCGAGGTCGTCCCGGGCTCGACCGTGACGCACGCCCCGTTCGAGGTCGAGGTCGTCCAGGTCGCGCACTCGATCCCCGACGGCTGCGCCTTCGCGTTCCACACGCCCCACGGGACGATCGTGCACACGGGCGACATCAAGCTGGACCAGACACCGGTCGACGGGCTGCCGACCGACCTCGCCCACCTCGCCCGCATCGGGGACCGCGGGGTCGCGCTGCTGCTGGCGGACTCGACCAACGCCGAGGTCCGCGGCCACGTCCCGAGCGAGCGCAGCGTCGCCCCGGCGATCAGAGAGGCGCTGGCCGGCGCCGACGGCCTCGTCGTCGTCGCCTCCTTCGCGTCGCACGTCCACCGGATCCAGCAGATCCTCGACGAGGCGCTCGCGGTCGGCCGCCGACCCGTGTTCGTCGGCCGCTCGATGGTCGGGAACATGGGCATCGCGCGCGAGCTCGGCTACCTCGAGTTCGACCCCGACCTCGAGGTCCCGCTGGACGACGTCGACCGCCACGACCCGTCCGAGCTGGTCGTCATCGCGACCGGGTCGCAGGGCGAGCCGTTCAGCGCGCTGAGCCGGATGGCCGCCGGCGACCATCGCCAGGTCTCGCTGGGTCCCGGCGACCTCGTCATCTTCGCCTCGAGCCTCATCCCCGGGAACGAGACGGCGGTGTTCCGCTCGATCAACGGTCTCGCGCGCCGAGGTGTCGACGTCGTCCACGGCGGCGTGGCGAACGTCCACGTCTCGGGCCACGCCGCCGCCGACGACCTCGCGATCATCCACAACGTCCTCGAGCCGGAGTGGGTCGTCCCGGTCCACGGCGAGCACCGGCACCTCGCCGCGCACCGACGCATCGCGATCGGGACCGGCTGCCTGCCCGACCACGTCCTGATCTGCGAGGACGGCGACCGCGTCCTGCTCGAGGGCGGGGAGGTCCGTCGGGGCGACCCGGTCCCGACCAGTCACGTCTACGTCGACGGACTCCTGCCGGACGTCGGACCGGCGATGCTGCGCGACCGGCGGCGCCTGGGCGAGGACGGCGTCTGCATCGCCGTGGTCACCGTCGACACGCGCGAGCGGGAGCGGGCGGCGGACGCCGTGGTCACCCAGCGCGGGCTCGTGCTGGGCGAGCACGTCGAGGACCTCCTGACCGCGGCCCGGCGGGCCGTGGACGCCGCGATCGACGGGCTCCCCGCGGCACGGCTCGGGGACACGACGGCCGTGCAGCGCGAGGTCGTCCAGACGCTGGCGCGGTTCTGGAAGCGGGAGACCGGACGACGCCCGGTCATCCTCCCGATCGTCCAGGAGCTCTGAGCGCGTCGCCGCCCCCTCCGCGGGGGCCGTCCGGACGACATCGGTGGAGTTCCACGGCTGGGGTCCAGCGGTAGCCTGCGGCCGGTACCGGCCCGGGGGACGTGAATGGCGCAGCGTGCCCGCGGGTCCGCGGCGACCCGGCGCGCTCCGAGGGGCGGCGGGAGGTCCGCCGCGAAGGGGAACGCGAAGGGCGCCGGGAAGCGCGGCGGCCGTGAGGGCCGCACCGCGCGGGGCGCCGACCGCTCGGGGCCGGGCCCGCTGCGCCGGGCCCTCGCCGCGGTCGGGTCCCAGCTCGCGGAGCGGCGGCGCGACCTGCTCGGCGTCCTGCTGCTGCTGACCGGCGTCCTGCTCGGTCTCGCGATCCACCTCGACGCCGCCGGGCCCGTCGGGGCGGGGATGGCCTGGCTCGCCGTCGCCCTCACGGGGCTCGCGGCCTACCTCCTGGCGCCGGCGCTGGTCGCCGGCGGGGTCCTGCTCGTCCTCGGGCGGCCCGGCCGCGAGGTCGGTCGCGTCGCCGTCGGCGGCGCGCTGACCGCGGTCGGCCTGCTCGCGGCCCTCCATCTCGCGGCCGACGTCCCGCCGCCGGGGGCGCTGCCGGGAGCCACCGGGTCCGCGGCCGACGCGGCGATCCGGGGCGGTGGCGCCGTCGGCTGGCTCGTCGCCGCCCCGCTGGACCTCGCGCTGTCGCGGACCGGGGCCTGGGTCGCGGTCGTCGCGGTGCTCGTCCTCGGCCTCCTCGTCGTCGGCCGCATCGAGCTCCGCACCGTCCTGGGCGGGGTCGGACGTCTCCTCGGCCGCGCCGGCGGCGGACTGGCCGGGGCGGGGTCCGGCGCCGCCGCCCGCCTGCGCGCCCGCGCCGCCGCGGACGCGACCGCGGCGTCCGGTCCGATGGCCGTCCCCCCGCCGCCGGTCGAGCCGGTCGACCCGTTCGCCGTCGACCCGGTCCTCGACGAGCCGGCGGCGTTCCCGGTGCCCTGGGCCGAGGACGACGCCGCGGACGCGACCGACGCGGACGCGACCGGCGCGGACGCGATCGATCCCGACGCGACGCGAGAGATCCCGGTCGTCGGGGCGGACGGGGACCCGGCGGTCGTCGACACGGCGCCGCTCCCCGTCGAGGCGGTCACCGAGGCCGACGGCGGGTCCGCGGACGATGCGGTCGACGCCGACGGTGCCGGGGACGAGCGCCCGCAGCGGGCCCGTCGCATCCTCCCGCCCGGTGAGCGACCGCCGTACGAGCTGCCCCCGATGGACCTCCTCGCCGCCGGTCGTCCGGGCGGCGGCGACGCGGCCGGGGCCGAGGGCCAGGCCCGCGCGCTCCAGGACACCTTCACGCAGTTCGGCATCGACGCCCGCGTCGCGCGGACCTCGCGGGGTCCGACCGTGACCCGGTTCGAGGTCGAGGTCGGCCCGGGCGTGAAGGTCGCGAAGGTCGTGTCGCTGAGCGACGACATCGCGTACGCGCTGGCCGCCCCCGACGTCCGCATCGTCGCCCCGATCCCGGGCAAGTCCGCCATCGGCATCGAGGTCCCGAACCAGAAGCGGGACCTCATCGCGCTCGGGGACGTGCTGCGCAGCGACCCGGCCCGGCGGGACGAGCATCCGCTCTCCGTCGCGATCGGCGTCGACATCGCCGGGGCGCCGGTCATGGTGAACCTCGCGACGATGCCGCACCTGCTGGTCTCGGGCTCGACGGGGTCGGGGAAGTCCGTGACCCTGAACGGGATGATCGCCTCGATCCTGATGCGGGCCCGGCCCGATCAGGTCCGGATGCTCCTGGTCGACCCGAAGCGCGTCGAGCTCGGCGTGTACGACGGCGCACCGCACCTGCTCGCCCCGGTCGTGACCGATCCGCGCCGGGCCGCGGACGCGGTCCAGTGGTGCGTGAAGGAGATGGAGCAGCGGTACGAGCTGCTGGCGCTCCTCGGGTTCCGGAACATCGACGGCTACAACGACGCGTACGACCGCGGCGAGCTGGCCTCGCGGCCGGGGCCGGACGGCACCGAGATCGACCCGGTCCGGATGCCGTACGTCCTCCTCGTCATCGACGAGCTGGCCGACCTGATGCTGGTCGCCCCCCGCGACGTCGAGGACGCCATCTGCCGCATCGCGCAGATGGCCCGGGCGGTCGGCATCCACATGGTCATCGCGACGCAGCGGCCGTCGGTCGACGTCATCACGGGGCTGATCAAGGCCAACATCCCGTCCCGGCTGGCCCTCGCGGTCGCGTCGCAGACGGACTCGCGGACCATCCTCGACGCGGGCGGGGCCGAGAAGCTCGTCGGGCGGGGCGACATGCTGTTCCAGCCGGCCAGCCAGGGCAAGCCGTCACGCCTCCAGGGCTGCTGGGTCACCGAGGCCGAGATCGCCGAGGTCGTGCGGTTCTGCCGGACCCAGCGCGAGGCCGAGTACGACGACCGGATCGGTCAGGCGCAGGCCGGCGGCGGCGGTGCGGCCGGCGGCCGCGGGGGCGACGACGCGACCGACGAGGGCCTGCTCCGCCGCGCGGCCGAGCAGGTCGTCGAGAGCGGCCTCGGCTCGACCTCGATGCTGCAGCGCAAGCTCCGCATCGGGTTCGCGCGGGCCGGGCGGCTGATGGACGAGCTCGAGCAGGTCGGATGCGTCGGACCCAGCGAGGGCTCGAAGGCCCGCGAGGTGCTCTGGGACGAGGAGCGGCTCCGCGCCGCGCTCGAGGCCGGGCTGCTCTGACGCGGATCGCCGCCCGCGTCGGCCCGTCCCGGGCGGACGGGGACCGTCAGCGCCAGCGGAACTCGCCGTCGGACTGCTCGCGCTCGCCCCGGAGCTGGCGGCGCAGGGTCCCGAACCCGGCGACGGCCCCGAGGCCGAGCAGCCCGTACAGCACCAGCGCGAGCTGATCGCGCGGCGACTCGGCGAGCGGCCGGCGGGTGCGCTCCTCGGCGGCGAGCACGGCCGTGTCCCCCGGCGTCGCGACGGCGACGGCGGGGGCGAGGAGGAGGGCGGCGGCGAGGGCGCCCGCGGCGGCCCGGTGTCGGAGCGTCGTCATGGCGCGGAGGGTACCGCCACGGACCGTCCGGGCCGGTGCGGCGGCCTCGCGCCCCGGGCCGCCCGCGACCACCTAGGCTCGTCGCGGCGGGTCCGGCGCGGCAGGGCGCCGACGGCGAGGATCCGGCGGGACCGGGCGCATGGCCGGGGAGCGGGACGGGCGGTCGGACGCGGCGGCGGGCGTCGGCGCGACCCTCCGTGCTGCCCGGGAGGCCCGGGGCGCCTCCCTCCAGGACTGCGCGGCGGCGCTGCGCGCGCGCTCCGACCAGCTGCGGGCCCTCGAGGCCGGCGAACTCGCGGTGTTCGGCGGCGAGGTCTACGCCCGGGGGTTCGTGCGGTCGTACGCCCGGCTCCTCGAGGTCGAGCCCGGCCCGCTGCTCGCCGAACTCGGCGGGGCGGCGGTCGACGGCGTGCAGCACCTGCGGGAGCTGCCGACGGAGCGACGACCCGTCGACCGTCGGACCCCCGCCTGGGCGGTCGCGGCGGCGCTCGTCGTCGTGGGCGGCGCGGTCCTCGCGGGCGTGCTCCGCCTCGGGGCCGCCCGGACGCCGGACGCCGCCCCGCCGCCGTCGGTCCCGCGTCCGGCGACCGAGGAGCCGGCCGCGCCGGCGCCGTCCGCACCGGTCGCGCCGGCGCCGACGCCCGCCCCGGCGGCGGTCGCCCCCGTCGTCCTCGTCCTCACCCTGGAGGCGCCGTCCTGGCTCGAGGTGGTGGTCGACGGCGCCGCGGTCGAGCCGGGTCGGACCGCGCCGGCGGGTGAGACCCTCCGGTTCGAGGGGCAGGGCGTCGTCGTCGTCCGGTACGGGAACGCCGGCGGCGTCCGGGCCGAGCTGAACGGCGTCGACCTCGGACCCCAGGGCGCGTCGGGCCAGGTCGTCCGGCTCGGGTACGGGCCGGAGGGTCCGCTCGCGACGCCGCCCGACGCCGAGGTGGCGGGCTGACCCGGCCCGCCGCGCGGGCCTAGGCTCCCCGGCGATCCGCCCCGCCGCGCGGGGCCGCACCCGGTGGAGGGAGGCCCCGTGGCGGGACGCACGCCGCGCCCGACCGTGATCGCCCGGCGCCGGCCCTGGATCGCGAACCTCGTCACGTTCCTCCGGGCCGCCCTGGTCCCGCCCCTGCTGGTGCTGCTCTCGGTCGCCCGCGACGTCCCCGTCGCCCGGTGGTGGGCCCTCGGCGTGTTCCTCGTGGCCGCGCTGACCGACACCCTGGACGGCTGGGCCGCGCGCCGGTGGCACGGCGTCACCCCGTTCGGGGCGATGGCGGACCCGCTCGCCGACAAGCTCCTGATCGTCGGCGCCCTCGTCTCGCTCGCCCTCGTCGGGGACGCCCCGTGGTGGGTGGTCGGTGTCGTCGCGGCCCGCGAGGCGGCCGTCACGGCGCTGCGGGTCCTCGTCGTGCGCCGCGCCGGCGTCGTCGTGCCAGCGAGCCCGTGGGGGAAGGTCAAGACGGTGGCCCAGATGGTCGCGATCGGCGTCGCCATCCTCCCGGGCGCGCCCGCGGACGTCGTCGCGGCGCTGTACGTCGCCGCCGTCGCGCTGACCGTCGTGTCGGGGGTGGAGTACGCCGTCCGGATGCGCTCGACCCTCCGCGCCGCCGGCCGGCCGGCCGCCGCGAAGGGCGACGCCGCGGCCGCCGCGTGAGCGCCCCGCGGCCCCGGGCCGCGATCCTCTCGGTCGGGAGCGAACTCCTCCTCGGCGATCTCACGGACACGAACGCGACCTGGATGAGCGTCCGGCTCCGCGAGCGGGGCGTCGCCGTCCTCCACCACCTCGCCGTCGGGGACGACCTCGACGCGATCGTCGCGGCGGTGCGGTGGCTGGCCGGGCGGGTCGACCTGGTCGTGGTCGGCGGCGGTCTCGGCCCGACCTCGGACGACCTGACGCGGGAGGCGCTCGCCGCGGCCACCGGGCGGCCCCTGGAGCACCGGGAGGAGCTCGAGGAGGCGATCCTCGCCCGGTTCGTGGCGGCCGGCCGGCCGATGGCCCCCCGCAACCGCCGCCAGGCCCGGGTGCCGACCGGGGCGACGGCCTGGCCCCCGGCCGGGACCGCGCCGGCCTTCGCGGTGCCGCTGGACGTGGACGGGCCGGGGGGTGCCCGGGAGGTCCAGCTCGTCGCGCTGCCCGGCGTCCCGTGGGAGGCGCGGGAGCTCTGGGACGACGCCGTCGGGAGTCGCCTCGACGCGCTCGGCGCGACCGGGGCGACGGTGACCCGCACCGTCCGCGTCGTCGGCCGCGGCGAGTCCGACGTCGCGGCCGTCGTCGAGCCGCTCCTCGCCGACGACCCCGAGGTGACCCTCGCGTTCCTCGCACGGCGGCGGGCGGTCCACGTCCGCCTCACCGCGACGGGGGCCGACGTCGCCGGCGCGCGCGCACGGACGCAGCCGGCCGTGGACGCCGTCGTCGCGGCGCTCGGCGCCGCCGTCGTGGGCGTGGACGAGGACGACCTGGAGGCGGTCGTCCTGCGGCGCCTCGCCGCGCGGGGGGAGACGCTCGCGACCGCGGAGTCGGCGACGGCCGGCGCGATCGCGGCGCGTCTCGCCGAGGTGCCGGGCGCGTCCCGGGTCCTCGTCGGCGGCGTCGTCGTGTACGCCGACGCGGCGAAGGCGCGGCTGGCGGGGCTCGAGCCGGACCTCGTGGCGCGGGAGGGCGCGGTCTCGGCCCCCGTCACCGCCGCGCTTGCCCGGGCCGCCCGTGACCGCACCGGAGCGGACTGGGGGCTCGCGGTGACGGGCGTCGCCGGACCGGGGCCGGTCGTCGCCCCGGACGGGACCGAGCTGCCGCCGGGCACCGCGCACTGGGCGGTCTGCGGACCGGACGGCGAGGTCGTGACCGAGGGGCGGCGGCTGACGGGTGACCGGCCGGCCGTGCGGGAGCGGCTCGGGTCAGCCGCCCTCGACCTGCTGCGCCGCGTCCTCGACGGCGCCGTCGGGAGCGCCTGAGGCGGCCGTCCCCACGCCCCGCGTCGAGACCGGGCGCGGCACCGGGTCCGGGAGCGGGGCGGCCGCGGCGCGGATCCGGTCGAGCTCCGCCCAGACGCGGTCGAAGCAGCGCAGCGTCTGCCGCGCGTCGTACAGGGCGCCGTGGGCCAGCGCCGGGTCATGGGGGACGCCGAGCGAGGCGCAGAGGCCGGCGACCCCGCGCGGGACCTCCGGTGCGGCGGCGAGCAGCGGCATGGCGAGCGTCCCGACGTCGAGCAGATGGTGGTCCCAGGTCGGGGTCCGGCCGACGCGCTGGCAGGCCTGGAGGAGGTGCCGGGCGTCGAAGTCCGGCACGACGCCGACGAGGACCGCCCCCTCGGCGTCGGCGAGGAAGCGGTCGACCCACTCGGCGTCCGGGGTCCGCGGCGCGTCGGCCAGCCGCTCGTGGTACCTGGAGATCTCGAGCGCGATCGGCTCGGCGTGGTCCAGGGTGTGCTCGGGCACGACCCGGTGCTCGCGCTCGGTGCCGTCGGGCTCGCGGACGATCCAGGCGACCTCGGTCAGCTGATGGATCCGGTGGTCGAGACCGGTCGCCTCGGTGTCGACGACGACGAGGCGGGGGGCCGACGGGTCCCGGCGCCGCTCGGGTCCCGGCACGGCTCCGCTCACGGCGACCTCCGGTGCGCCGCGACCGCTCGGGCGGGGTCGGACGGCGGGCGCGGACCGTAGCCGCCGGGCCCGGGCCGCATCCGGGGGCCCGGGGCAGGCCGGAGCCCCGCGGTGGGACGGGGTCCGGCGGACCGGTGGGAGGGCCGGTCCGGGCGGCGCGAGGAGACGCGCGCCGGCCGGGGCGGGGGGGACGCCGCACCCGGTCGACGGCACCGTACGGAGCCCGGGTGACGGGACGGTGGCCGGCGACCGTCGGTCCGGGGGCGGTCGTGGACATCGAACGGATGTTCGACTACCGTTCTCCACAGGCCGCGGGGGACCTCCTCCCGCCCACGGCGGGGCACCCCTACGGTCGCCCGCCCGCACCCCGACACCCCACGGGCCGGCCCGGGGCCGGCGCAGGACGGAGACCGCAGTGGACCGCGACAAGGCCCTCGACGTCGCCCTCGCGAACATCGAGAAGCAGTTCGGGAAGGGGTCGCTGATGCGGCTCGGGGACGAGGCGGCCGTCCCCGTCCGCGCGATCCCGACCGGCGCGATCGTCCTCGACGTGGCCCTCGGGATCGGCGGCGTGCCGCGCGGTCGGGTCACCGAGATCTACGGCCCCGAGTCCTCCGGCAAGACGACCGTGGCGCTGCACATCGTGGCCGAGGCCCAGCGGGCCGGCGGCATCGCGGCGTTCATCGACGCCGAGCACGCGCTCGACCCGGTCTACGCCCAGGCGCTCGGCGTCGACATCAACGAGCTCCTCGTCTCGCAGCCCGACAACGGCGAGCAGGCCCTCGAGATCGCCGACATGCTGGTCCGGTCGAACGCCGTCGACGTCATCGTGGTCGACTCCGTCGCCGCCCTCACGCCCCGCGCCGAGATCGAGGGCGAGATGGGGGACAGCCACGTCGGCCTCCAGGCCCGGCTGATGTCGCAGGCGCTCCGGAAGCTCGCCGGCTCGCTGCACCGCTCGAACTGCTCGGCGATCTTCATCAACCAGCTGCGCGAGAAGATCGGCGTGATGTTCGGCTCGCCCGAGACGACGCCGGGCGGTCGTGCTCTGAAGTTCTACTCCTCGGTCCGCCTCGACGTCCGCCGCATCGAGACCCTGAAGGACGGCAGCGAGGCGGTCGGGAACCGGGTCCGCGTCAAGGTCGTGAAGAACAAGGTCGCGCCGCCGTTCCGTCAGGCCGAGTTCGACATCCTGTACGGGGTCGGCATCTCCCGCGAGGGCTCGCTGATCGACCTCGGGGTCGAGGAGGGCATCATCCGGAAGGCCGGCGCCTGGTTCACCTACGAGGGCGACCAGCTCGGGCAGGGCAAGGAGAACGCCCGGAACTTCCTGCGCGAGCACACCGACGTCGCCCTCGAGATCGAGCGGCGCATCCTCGAGAAGGTCGGGGTCGCGGCCGTCGCCGGCGACGCGGCCGAGGCCGCCGCGGACGTCGACGAGGACTGAGGTGCCCCGGGACGCCGAGGCCTGGCTGGCCGCGCGGGGCGTCCCGCGCGAGCCCGTCGTGGACCGTGGGGCCGGGCCGGGCACGACCCCGGACGACGGTCGGGCCGCTCCGACGCCGGCCGAGGTCGTCGACCTCGCCCGCCAGGTCGCGCGCGACCGGGCCGCCGCGGTCCCGCCCGCCGTCGCGGCGCCGCTCGCCGACGCCGACGGGCCGGACGCCGCGGACCGGCCGGACGGGGCGACGGCCACCGGTGGGACCGCGGGTGCGCTGGCGTTCATCCAGCGCTCCACGGCCAACGCCCCGCAGTCCGAGGGTCGCCTGGCCGAGAAGCTCCGGGGGCGCGGGCACCCGGCGGACGAGGTCGAGGCGGCGCTGGCCGCGGCCCGGGCGCGCGGTCTCGTCGACGACGCCGCCATGATCGAGGCGCTGGTCGTCGAACGGAAGGCCCGCGGTCACGCCGAACCCCGCCTGCGACGCGACCTCCGGAGCCGCGGGTTCGACGGCGGGGCCATCGATGCGGCGCTGGCCCGTCACCGCGACGCCGATCCCCTGGCGGCCGCGTTCGCGACGGCGCGGGAGCAGGCCGCCCGTCACCGCGCGGCCCCGGCCGAGACCGCGGTGCGTCGCATCGTCGGGCACCTCGTCCGGCGCGGACACGCCGAGGGGGTCGCGCGGAAGGCCGCGCTCGACGCCGTCCACGCCGACCGCGAGCCGATGCGGACCGCGGAGCGGTGACCCCCCGCCGGCCGTAGGCTGCCGTCGCGCGGTCCCGCGCCCGGAGGTCGACGTGAGCATCGTGCAGCTGTGGCTCGTCGTCGGCGTCCCGGTCCTCGTCACGGTCGCCGGTCTGCTCGTCGGCGGTTCGCCGGCCCGGGCCCGCGCCGCGGTCGCCCTGCTCGGGCTCCTCGCCGTGGTGTTCACCGTCGCGCCCGGGGGCGGGCGCGTCTCCACGGCGGTCGTCGGGCTGCTCGCCGTGCTGCTGGTCGCCGGCGGGCGCCTCGAGGGGCCCCCGCCGCCCGACGCGCGGGCCGCCCGCCGTCACCTCACCACGGCGGCAGGGACCGACACCGGCACCTGATCGGTCAGTCGTCGTCCGAGGTCGCGTCGTCGACCCCGACCTCCGGCCCGGTCCCCCTCGCGACCGTCGCGCCGTCGAACCGTCCCGTCACCGCGGTCGGGTCGGCGGCCCGCCCCGCGAGCTCGCCCACCGCCGCGGCGCCCTCGATGCGGGCGTCGCGGACGACCACGTCGGTCACGCGCCCGCCGGGTCGGACGTCGCCGGCGACCGCCCCGACCCGATCCCGGCCGACCACGACGACGTCCTCGAGCACGAGGTCGCGGACCTCCCCCGTGAGCACCCCGAACAGGCCGACGTCGTCCGACCCGGGCAGGAACGTCCGGAGGCCGGTCAACCGGTGGCCACCACCGTCGTAGGACCCGGTGAACGCCCCGTCGGACGCGCCGGCGCCGACGGGCGTCCAGGGGTTCGGGACCGCGAGGTCCGCGACCTGCCGGAGGTGCCGGTCCGCGCACCGGGGGAGCTCGTCCAGCGCCGGGGTCGCGTGGACCAGCAGCGGCCGGGCGGGGTCGCGGCCGTCCCCGGAGCCGGGTCCGAAGCGGTCGGTCCGGCAGTCGGTCCCGGTCACCAGCAGGACCGTCCCGACCCCCACGGCGGCGAGGACGACCAGGATCGAGAGCGCGACCGTCGGCCCCCGCCGCCCCAGCGGCAGGAGCGGCCCGTACGGCCCACGCTCCGCCATGCCCCGCCCCGTCGCCCGCCACGACGCGCCGCCCGCCCCCGGACGACCTCGCGACCCTAGCGACGGCGGTGGCGTAGCGTCGCCGGCATGCTCCCACCGCAGGGTCCCGTCACCGTCGACCGCGCCGCCGCGCAGCGCCGTGCTCGTCGCACCCTCGTCACGACGCAGGTGCTCGGCGGACTCGGCGTCGGGACCGGTGTCGCCGTCGCGACGCTGCTCGCGTACGAGCTCGCGGGGACGGCGGCGCTGGCCGGACTGGCCGGGTCCGCGACCGCGCTGGGCTCGGGACTGGCGGCCGCGGCGATCGGCGCGTCCGCGCACCGCGGTCGACGGCCGGGCCTGGCCGCCGGGTACCTCGTCGGGGCCGCCGGCGCCGTCGGGGCGGTGGTGGCGGCGGCGCTCGGCAGTCTGCCGCTGCTGCTCCTCTCGGGGTTCGCCTTCGGCGGGGCGGGCGGGGCGAACCTCCAGGCCCGGTACGCCGCGACCGACCTCGCGCTGCCGGAGCGTCGGGCCGGTGACCTGGCGCTCGTCGTCTGGGCGACCACCGTCGGGGCCGTCCTCGGTCCGAACCTCACCGGTCCGGGCGCTGCGCTGGCCGGTGTCGTCGGTGTCCCCGACCTCGCCGGGCCGTACCTCCTCTCGGGGGCCGCGTTCGCGGCCGCCGGCGCCACCGTCGCCGTCCTCCTCCGACCGGACCCGCTGCTGCTCGCGCGCCGGATCGCCGGTGGCGACGCGGCGGGGACCGAGCGGGTCCCCGTGCGGCGCGCCCTCGGTGAGGGGCTCGGGGCCGTCCGGTCGCGTCCGGCCGCCCGTGCCGCCGCCGTGACCATCGCGGCGGCCCACGCGACGATGGTCGGCGTGATGTCGATGACCCCCGTGCACATGGGCGCGAACGGCGCCGACGTCCAGCTGGTCGGCCTGACCATCAGCCTCCACATCGCCGGCATGTACGCGCTCTCACCGGTGGTGGGCCGCATCACCGACCGGGTCGGGGCGCGGGCGGCCCTCGGGCTCGGCTTCGTCCAGCTCGCCGCGGCCGTGCTCCTGGCCGCGGGCGGGGAGCCGCACGGCGGGGCCGGGTTCCTCGCGGGCCTCGTCCTGCTCGGGACCGGGTGGTCGTTCTGCCTCATCGGCAGCTCGGCCCTGCTGACGGCCACCCTTCCGCTGGCGGCCCGGGCCCCGGCGCAGGGGCTGACGGACCTCCTGATGAACGCGGCCGGGGCGACCGCGGGCGGTCTCTCCGGGGTCCTGGTGACCCTGCTCGGGTTCCCGGGGTTCGCGGCGGGGACGCTGCTCCTGCTCGTCATCCCCGCCGTGCTCGTGCGGCGTGACACCGCCGGTCCCGGCGCGCCCAGCGAGCCGCTGCTCGCCGCCACCTGAACCGCTCCGGCACACTGGGCCGACCGACACCGGCGTGACCGGGGATCGGGGGGACGTGATGGGACGGGACCGCGCCGGCGTCGCGAGCACCGCGGCCGTGCCGGCCCGCACGGGGCCCCGGACCTACGCGATCCGGACCTTCGGCTGCCAGATGAACGAGCACGACTCGCAGCGCGCGGCCGGGCTGCTGGAGGCCGTGGGGTACCGGCCGGCCGACGACCCGCTCCGGGCCGACCTCGTCCTGCTGAACACCTGCGCCGTCCGCGAGAACGCCGACGAGCGGCTGTACGGGACGCTCGGGCACCTCCGCGCCGTGAAGGCGGCCCGCCTCGAGGAGGGGCGCGACCTCACCATCGTGGTGGGCGGCTGCCTCGCGCAGAAGGACGGCGACCGCGTCGCCGAGCGGGCCCCGTGGGTCGACGTCGTGTACGGCACGCACAACCTCGGTCGACTGCCCGAGCTGCTGGCCCGGGCCGACGCCGATCACCTCCCCGTCGTCGAGCTGCTCGAGACGCTCGAGGTGTTCCCGTCCGCCCTGCCGTCCCGCCGTGGCGTGCGCCACCACGCCTGGGTCGCGATCTCGGTGGGGTGCGACAACGCCTGCACGTTCTGCATCGTGCCGGCCCTGCGCGGACCGGAGCGGTCCCGTCCGGTCGCCGAGATCGTCGCCGAGGTCCGGGCGCTCGTCGCCGAGGACGTCGTCGAGGTGACGCTGCTCGGGCAGAACGTGAACTCGTACGGCCGGGACCTCGGCGGGCGTCCGCTGTTCGCGGACCTCCTCCGGGCCCTCGGGGACGTCGAGGGCCTGCACCGGGTCCGGTTCACCTCGCCGCACCCCCACGACTTCACCCCGGACGTGCTGGACGCCATGGCCGCGGTGCCGAACGTCATGCCGCACCTGCACCTGCCGCTGCAGTCCGGGTCGGACCGCGTGCTCCGGGACATGCGGCGGTCCTACCGGCGCGGGCGGTACCTCGATCTCGTCGCCCGGACCCGGGAGCTCATCCCCGAGGCGGCGCTGACCACCGACGTCATCGTCGGGTTCCCCGGCGAGACCGAGGAGGACTTCCTCGCCACGCTCGCGGTCGTCGAGGAGGTCCGGTTCGACCAGGCGTTCACCTTCCGGTACTCGCCCCGCCCCGGCACGGCGGCCGCGGAGATGGTCGACCGGTTCGTCCCCGACGACGTCGTCGCGGACCGGTACGCCCGGCTCGACGCCCGGGTCCGGGACCACTCGCGCGCCGCCCACGAGCGCCTCGTCGGGACCGACCGCGAGCTCCTGGTGGAGGGGCCGTCACGGACCGATCCGACGCGGTGGTCCGGCCGGACGCCGGGGAACCACCTCGTGCACCTCCCCGCCCCGGAGCCCGCGCTGCCGTTCCACCCCGGGGACCTGGTGACGGCGCGGATCGCGTCCGCCGCGACGTCCTACGCCCTGGCCGACGCGGCGCGCGCCGTGACGCGGACCCGGGCCGGGCGTGCGGCCGAGCGTGACGCCGCCGCCGGGCGACCGCCCACCGCGCCGACCCCGGCCCCGACGTTCGTCGCCCCGTCGCGCCGGCTCCCGCTGGCCGCCGGATGAGCGGGCCGGCCGCGGCGGCCGCCGGCGCGTCGGCGTCCGCGGGGCCGCCGTCGTCGGGGCCGGTCCGGGCGATCCTCGGCCCGACGGGCGCGGGGAAGTCCGCGCTGGCGCTGGGGGTGGCCGAGGCCGCGGCGGCCGCGGGGGCGCCGCACGAGCTCGTCGCCGTCGACGCGTTCACCGTCTACCGCGGGATGGACGTCGGCACGGCGAAGCCGACCGCGGCGGACCGGGCCCGGGTCCCGCACCACCTCGTCGACGTCCTCGACCCGTCGGAGACCCTGTCCGTGGTCCGGTTCCGGGACCTCGCCCGCGCCGCGATCGCCGACGTCCACGCCCGGGGCGCGGTCGCGCTGCTCGTCGGCGGGTCGGGGCTGTACTGGCGGGCCGTCGTCGACGGGCTGGACTTCCCGCCCACCGACCCCGCGGTCCGGGCCGCCGTCGAGGAGCGGCTCGGTGGTGACCTCGGGGCCGCGCGGGCCGAGCTGGACGCCCGCGACCCGGCGGCCGCGGCGCGGATCCCCCCGGGGAACCTGCGCCGCATGGTCCGGGCGCTCGAGGTGCTCGACCTGACGGGGCGTCCGTTCAGCGCCTGGGACGACGGCTGGGAGCGGTACGCCGCCGTCTACGCCGACCTCGACGTCGTGCTGCTCGACCCGCCGGACGACGCGCTCCGGACGTCGATCTCGGACCGGGCCGCGGCGATGGTCGCCGACGGGCTGCTCGACGAGGAGCGACGGCTCGCGGCCGCACCCCGGTCGCGGACCGCCGCGGCGGCCATCGGGTACGCGGAGGCGGCCGCGGTGCTCCGCGGGGACCTGCCGGAGGCGGAGCTCGCGGCGACGATCGCGGCCCGGACGTGGCGGTACGCCCGACGGCAGCGGGCCTGGTTCCGGGCCGATCCGCGGTGCGTCGTCGCGACCCCCGCCGAGGTCCGACGGCGGTGGCTCAGCCCGCCGGGGTCAGCGTGAGGACGTCCACGGCGGCCGCGGCCGTCGCCTCGGGCGTGAACGGCATGGGGGCGTAGCCGCCGGTCCGCCACCGCTCGGCCTGGTCGCCGTAGTGGGGGTGGAACGGCCGGCCCGACTGACCGGTGAGGTGGATCCACCGGCCGGCGTCGAGGTCGGTGAGGTCGACGAGCATCCGCATCGACGGGACCCAGGTCACGGCGTAGCCGTCGACGGCGCTCCAGGAGGTCGAGTTCACGACGTCGGTCCCGCCGCCGGTCTCGAGGACGCCGGGCCGCCGGTTGAACAGCCACTCGACGGGGGCGATGCCCGAGGCGCCGAACGCCGCGTGGGTCGGGGTCAGCGTGTGGACCTCCCCCCACCGCCACGCGGCCGGGTCGGCCCCGAGCCGGTCGGACAGCTCGGCGTGGGCGTCGGCGAGGGCCAGCGCCAGCACGTCGTCGCGGTCCCGGGTCGTCCCCGCGGTGGCGTCCGACCACCACGCGCTGTCGGGGACGTCGACGAGCCCGCGCGCGACCTCCCACCACCGGCCGCCGCCGGACGGCCAGGCCCACGCTGGCAGCTCGTCGTGGAAGGTCCGGGCGAGCAGGGCCCGCCACGTCGCGTTGAACGCCGCGGACCCGGCCGAGTCGACGGCGTCCTGGAGGTCCCAGTCGGCCAGCAGCGCCTGGACCGCCCGCGCGCCCGCGTCCTCGGGGGCGACGGCCAGCAGGTACGGCAGCAGCACCTCGGCGTTCGTGTTGTGCTCGTCGACCTGGATCGCGGCGAGGTCGTCCAGCGTCAGTCCCGTGCGACCCTCGAGCAGCTGCGCGATGCGGCGACCGCGCTGGCCGTAGCTGACGTCCACGTGGATGAACGGCGTCGTCCCCGGGGGCAGGACCAGCTGGTTCGCGGTCGAGATGACGCCCCCGGCGGGATCCAGCACGTACGGCAGCTCGGCGAAGTCGAGGTACCGCGTCCAGGCCGCGCCCCCCTCCCAGCCGGCGGTCGGGATGGTCCCGTCGTGCCCGGCGCGCACCGGGATGAGGCCGGGGGCCTGGTACCCGATGTGGCCGTCGACGTCGGCGTACAGGAGGTTCTGGCTCGGGACCTGGAGCCGGGCGGCCGCGGCCCGGAAGGCGTCGAAGTCGTCGGCCCGCATCAGGCGGGGGATCGCGTCCGCGGTCGGGGCGGGGTCGAGCGCCACCCAGCGCAGCGCGACCGCGTACCCGTCGCCGGCCGGGGCGCCCGCGGTCAGCGGTCCGTCGCCGAGCTCGGCGTACTCGGCGCCGACGTCCGAGATCAGCGGTCCGTCCGGTCCGACCCGGACCTCGTGCGCCACGTCCTCGCCGCCGGCGACGCGGATGGTCTCGGTCCGGACGTCGAGCGCCACCGGTCCGTCCGGTCGGACGACGGCGTCGCCGTCGAGGCGCTCGACGACGAGGTCGGCGACGTCCGGTCCGAGGTTCGTGAAGCCCCACGCGACGCGGGCGTTGTGCCCGATGATGATGCCCGGGACGCCCGAGAACGAGAACCCGGCGACGTCGTAGGGGCAGGCGTCGGTGACCGGCGCGCACCGCAGCCGGACCTGATACCAGATCGACGGCAGCGCCGGCGCGAGGTGCGGGTCGTTCGCGAGCAGCGCGCCGCCGGTCGCGGTGCGCGACCCGGCGACCGCCCAGGAGTTCGAGCCGATCCCCTCCGAGCCGTCCCCGAGGAGGTCGGGCGAGGCGGCCAGGACCGCCGCGGCCGCGTCCAGCGCGGCGCGGACGCCGTCGTCGCCGAACGCCGGCGCCGTGGCCGCGGTCGGGACGACGGGCGGGACCGTTGCGGTCCCGGACACGCCGGTCGCGACCGGACCGACGGGCGTCCCGGCGGCCGGGGCGAACGTCCCGTCCACGACCCCGCCGCCCCAGGGGAGGATCGGCGGGTGCCGCTCGGCGTCGAAGGCGGGGAACAGGTCCTCCCAGCGCCGTCCCGGCCCGAGGTCGACGGCGGAGAGCCGGGCCCGCTCCAGCTCCTGCTCGAGGTTGCTGCGCAGGTCCCAGGCCATCGCCTTCAGCCAGGCCAGCGAGTCGACGGCCGTCCACGGCTCGGGCCGGTACCCGGTCGCGCCGGTCAGGGGGAGCAGCGCGTGCTCGAGGGACAGCGCGGCCCCGGTCCGGCCGGCGGTCCAGGCGTTCACGCCGGCGGCGTAGGCCTCGAGCATCGCCCGGGTGTCGGGGGCGAGGAGCTCCAGCTCGGCCGCGGCGACCCGGCGCCAGCCGAGCGTCCGGATGAACCGGTCGGTACCGAGCTGGCCCGCGCCGAACAGCTCGGAGAGCCGTCCCGCGGTGACGTGGCGCCGGAAGTCCATCTCCCAGTACCGGTCCTGGGCGTGGACGTACCCCTGCGCCCGGAACAGGTCCTCGGTCGAGGTGGCGACGATCGTCGGGACGCCGTCGGCGTCCCGCTCGACCGTGACGGGGGCCGCGAGGCCCGGCAGCGGCAGCTCCCCGGTGACGGTCGGGTGGCCGCGGCGGACCGCGACCGTCGTCGCGGCCGCGACGACCACCACGACGAGCACGAGGAGGACGGCGAGCCCCCCGAGGACGCGTCGGACCCAGCGCATGGTCGCTCCCCGCTCCCGCGCGGTCCGCTCCCGTCCGGACCGCTCCCGACCGGCCGGCTCAGCGTAGGCCAGCGACCCCCCGACCCCTACCCTCGGCCCGTGGACGTCATCCGTGCGCACGGCACCGGGAACACGTTCGTCGTGCTCGTCGACCCGGTCGGCGACCGGCGGCTCTCGGCCGACCTCGCCGCCGCGCTCTGCGACCCTCGGACCGGCCTCGCGGCGGACGGCGCGATCCGCGTCGCCCCCGACGGCGCGGGCGGGGTCGTGATGGACCATCGCAACGCCGACGGCTCGCCGGCCGAGATGTGCGGGAACGGCGTCCGGGTCACCGCGCTCGTCGCGCTCCGCACCGGCCTGGTGGACGTCGCCGCCGACCGGGTGGCCGTCGTCGCGGCCGCGGGGCCGCGGCCCGTCACCGTCCTCCGAGGGGCCGACGGCACGCCGGCGGCGTTCCGGGTCGCGATGGGGTCGGCCGGCCGGGAGCCGTCGGACCTGCCGTTCACCGCCGCGCTGGCGCGCACCGACCTCGGCGGACGGTGGCACCTCGAGGAGGTCCCGACCGCGTTCGACGTCGTCTCGATGGGGAACCCGCACGCGGTCGTGCTCGTGGAGGACGTCGCAGCCGCGCCGCTGGCGGAGGTCGGCGGCGACCTCCAGGCCCACCCGGCCTTCCCCGAGGGCGTGAACGTCGGCGTGGTCGAGGTGCGCGGGCGTGACCGCGTGGCGCTCCGGGTGCTCGAGCGCGGCGTCGGTGAGACGGCGGCCTGCGGGACCGGGGCCTGCGCCGCCGTGGCGGCGCTGCACGCCCGCGGTCTGGTCGATGACCGGGTCGAGGTCGCGGTCCCGGGCGGGACGCTCGTGATCGCCGTCGGTCCCGACGGCCTGACCCTGGAGGGGCCGGCCGTCCTCGTCGGGACCGTCGCGCTCGACGTGGCGTGGTGCGACGGCGTCCCGGCCGTCGCGGCCGACGGCTGGGCGCCGGGTGCCTGAGCCCGAGGTCGCCCGGTCGGACGTCGACGACCCGGCCCGCACGGCGCCGCTCGGGCGGGCCGCACGACGGCGGGCCGAGCGTCAGGTCATCGGGGACGAGGCGCCCCGCGAGGGCGTCGACATCATCCGCCCGGTCGAGCGGGCCGTCGTCGTCGGCGTCGCCCTGCCCGACCGGACGGACGCCGAGGTCGCGGCGTCGCTGGACGAGCTGACCCGGCTGCTCGACACCGCCGGCGGCGAGGTCGTCCACCGCGTCCAGCAGCGCCGGCCGCATCCCGATCCGGCCACGCTGGTCGGGACGGGGAAGGTCGACGAGCTCCGGGCCCTCGCCGCGGCCCACGACGCCGACAGCGTCGTGTTCGACGACGAGCTCAGCCCCGCCCAGCAGCGGACGCTCGAGGAGCGCATCGGTCGGAAGGTCCTCGACCGGACCATCGTCATCCTTGACATCTTCGCCCAGCGGGCGGCCTCGCGGGAGGGGAAGCTCCAGGTCGAGCTGGCCCAGCTGACCTACCTCCTGCCCCGCCTGCGCGGCTGGGGCGCGGCCCTCTCGCGGCAGGCCGGCGGTCGGGCCGCCGGCGGCGTCGGGATCGGCGGACGCGGGCCGGGCGAGACCCAGCTGGAGGTCGACCGCCGCCGCCTGATGCGGCGGATCACCGCCATCCGGCGGGAGCTGGGCGGCCTGACACGGGTCCGGGCGACCAAGGCGGCCCGGCGGCAGCGGCGCGGCACGCCGGTCGTGGCGCTCGTCGGCTACACGAACGCGGGGAAGTCCTCCCTGCTGAACCGGCTGACCGGGGCGGACGTGCTGGCCGAGGACCGGCTGTTCGCGACGCTGGACCCGACGCTGCGTCGGGTGGCGCTCCCCGACGGACGCGAGGTCGTCCTGTCGGACACGGTCGGGTTCGTCCGGAAGCTGCCCCACGGGCTCGTCGAGGCGTTCCGCTCGACGCTCGAGGAGACGGCGCAGGCGGCGCTGCTGCTCCACGTGGTCGACGCGGCCGACCCGGAGGCCCTGCGGCAGGTCGACGCCGTCCGCGAGGTGCTGGCCGACGTCGGGGCCGACGCGGTCCCCGAGCTGGTGGTGCTGAACCAGATCGACCGCGCCGATGCGGCGACGGTCGCGGACCTCGGGGCCGCCGTGCGGGCGACGCGGCACGCGGACGTGGTGCCGACGTCGGCGATCACGGGGGAGGGGCTCGACGCCCTGCTGGCCCGCGTCGCGGCGCTCCTTCCGGACGACCGGACCGTCGTGCGCGCGCACGTGCCGTGGACGCGGGAGGACCTGGTCGCCCGCGCGCACCGCGAGGGCAGGGTCCTCGCCGTCACCCACGACGACGCCGGGACACGCCTGGAGGCCGAGGTCCCGCCGGAGCTGGCCGCCGCGCTGGCGGCCTACGCGGACGGGGCGGTCAGCGGACCGCGCGGAGGACCGTGACGACCTTCCCGAGGATCCGGGCGTCCTGGTCGGGCCGGACGGGGATCGGCTCGTAGGCGGCGTTCGCCGGGTCGAGGAACACCTCGCCCGCCCGGGTCCGGCGGAGGAACTTCACCGTCGCCTCGCCGTCGACCAGCGCCGCGCACATCTCGCCCTGCTCGACCGTCGGCTGGGCGCGGACGACGACCAGGTCGCCGTCGAGGACGCCGGCCTCGATCATCGACTCGCCCCGGACGGTGAGCATGAACAGCTCGCCGTCGCCGACCAGCTCGCGGGGGAGGGGCAGGACCTCCTCGACCCGCTCCTCGGCCAGGATCGGCGCGCCGGCCGCGATGGTGCCGACGAGCGGCACGTTGCGGGCGGCGCCGGCCGGGACGGGCAGGCGGGTGTCCGGGTCGCGCTCGAGCTCGACGGCCCGGCCCTTCGCGCCGTCGCGGCGGAGGTAGCCGCGGGCCTCCAGCGTCTCGAGCTGTGCGTGGACCGACGACGTGGAGCTGAGCCCGACGGCGTCGCCGATCTCGCGGATCGACGGCGGGTAGCCGTGCTCGTCGAGGCTGGTCCGGATCACGGCCAGGATCGCGCGCTGCCGGTCGGTCAGCTCGCGCTCGGGCGCGTCCTCGGGCCGCTCGGGGCGGCGTCCGGTCGGGGCCATCGGGTCCTCCTCGGTCCTGGCGCCGGTCCCGCCGGGGCGGGGACCGGGGCGTCCGGGGGGCGGGGAGGGTCCCCGGACGCCCGAACACGCGTTCGGGAGGATAGCCGGGACCGGCCGGGACGCGAACACCCGTTCGGACGAACACCTGTTCGAACGGACGGGTAGCATCCGAACAGGCGTTCGGTTCACTGGGCGTCGACCGGGACCCCGGGACCGCCGGGACCGCCCCGCGGGACGCCCCGCACGACCGGCAGGAGGACGACGAGATGGCCGCCACGACCTGGATCCACGCGCCCGCCCCCGCGCCCGCCCCGGCGACCGGGCCCGTGGGGACCGCGCCGACGCGGACCCCCCGCCCCGCCCTCCGGGGCGTCCCGGCCGCCCGCCGGACGCGCCGTCCGGCCCTCCTGCTGGCGGGTCTCGCCCTCGTGGCCGGGCTCGGCGGCGCCGTCGTCGCCCGGGCCGCCGCCGCGCCGGCGCCGGAGGCGGCCGGGCACGTCGTCCTCGCCCCGGGCGAGACGCTGTGGGAGGTCGCG
>JAFMLG010000053.1 GCA_017852335.1 Actinomycetota bacterium
GGGGGCCGGCGCGGCGGGGGCGGGCGCAGGGGCCGGAGCGGGCGCCGGCGCAGGGGTCGGCGCGGGCGCCGCGGCCGGGGCGTCACCACCGAGGTCGACCCCGCCGAGGAGGTCGTCCTCCTCGGACTCCAGCACGACGACGGGGTCCCCGAGGTTCGCCCGCTCCCCCTCCGGGACGACGATGCGGACGACCGTCCCGTCGAAGGGGCTCTCGAGCTCCATGTCGACCTTGTCGGTCGAGACCTCGGCCAGCGGCTGCCCGGTGCGGACCGCGTCGCCGGCGGCGACGAGCCACTTCAGGAGCAGCGCGTCCTCCATCGTCGCCGACAGCGCCGGCATCCGGACCTCGCGCTCGGCCATCAGTCGTCCTCCGCCATCAGACGGCGGGCCGCGGCGACGACGTCCTCGACCTGGGGGATCGTCGCCCGCTCGAGACCCGGGGCGTACGGCATGGGGTTGTCGCGGCCGGTGACCCGGACGGGCGGCACCAGCAGGTGGTCGAAGGCCTCCGACCCTACGACACCGGCGACGACCTCGGCACCGACCCCGACGGGCCCCGGCGCCTCGTGGGTGACCAGCAGCCGCCCCGTGGCCGTCACGGACGCGATGACGGGGCCGAGGTCCAGCGGCCGCAGCGAGCGCAGGTCGAGGACGGTCGCCTCGACGCCGTCCGCGGCCAGGGCCTCGGCCGCATCCAGGGCCACCGCGCAGCCCCGCGAGTACGACACGATCGTCAGGTCCCCGCCCGTGCGGCGCGGCACGGTCCCGGCGAAGGCGGCGTCGACCTCGGCCAGCGAGCCGCGGACCTCGACGGGACCCTCGGCCTTGTAGAGCAGCTTGTGCTCGACGAGCACGACCGGGTCGGGGTCGTTGATGCTGGCCAGCAGCAGGTCGTGGGCGTCCTGCGGGGTCGAGGGCGCGACGACCTTCAGGCCGGGCACGTGGGCGAACCAGGCCTCGAGGCTCTGCGAGTGCTGCTCGGCCGCCCCCGTCCCGCCGCCGCCCGGCAGTCGCAGCACCATCGGGACCGTGACGTTGCCGCCGTACATGAAGTGCAGCTTCGCGGCCTGGTTCACCAGCGGGTCCATCGCGTTCACGACGAAGTCCGAGAACTGCATCTCGATGACCGGCCGCATCCCGGTGATGGCGGCCCCGACCGCCATGCCGACGATGATGTCCTCGCTGATCGGCGTGTCGCGGACCCGCTCGGCGCCGAACTCTCCGAGCAGTCCGTCGGTGACGCCGAACGCACCGCCGTACACGCCGATGTCCTCACCGGCGAGGAACACGCGGGGATCCTCGGCCATCGCGACGCGCATGGCCGCGTTGATGGCGCGGGACGTGCTCATGACCTCGGCCATCACGCCACCGCCGCGGTGGAACGGCCGGCGTACGCGGCACCGTCGAGGTCGTCGACGGTCGGCTCGGGGCTCCGGACCGCGCGCTGGACGGCGTCGCGGAGCAGGTCGCGGGCCTCCGCGCGGACCGCGTCGACGTCCTCGGCCGTCAGTCGACCCGAGGCGACCGCCGCAGCCTCGAACCGGTCGACCGGGTCCCGCTCGTTGCGCCACGACTCGATCTCGTCGAGGGTCCGGTAGAGGTTCCGGTCCGACTTCGAGTGCCCGCGGTAGCGGTAGGTGACGGCCTCCAGCAGCGCCGGACCGCCGCCCGCCCGCACGCCGGCGACGGCCTCGGCGGCCGCGGCGTGCACGGCGTCGAGGTCGTTGCCGTCGATGCGCCGGCCCTCGATCCCGTACGCGGCGCCACGGGCCGCGACCGACCCGCCCGCGGTCGACGAGTCCTGGGACATCGACATGCCGTACTGGTTGTTCTCGCAGAGGAACAGCACCGGCAGGCCCCAGACGCCCGCGAGGTTCAGCGCCTCGTGGAACGAGCCCTCGTTCGCGGCGCCGTCCCCGAAGAAGCAGACGACGACCGCGTCCCGGCCCTGCATGCGCATGCTCAGCGCCGCGCCGGCCGCGATGGTCATCGACCCGGCCACGATGCCGTTCGCCCCGAGGTTGCCGGCGTCGACGTCGGCGATGTGCATCGAACCGCCCCGCCCCCGGCAGTACCCGTCGACGCGGCCCAGCAGCTCGGCCATCATCCGCATCGGGTCGGCACCATGGGCGAGGCAGTGGCCGTGCCCCCGGTGGGTCGACGTGATGAGGTCGCCCTCCTCGAGGGCGCCGCAGACACCGACGGCGACCGCCTCCTGTCCGATGGAGAGGTGGTTGGTCCCGTGGAGGAGCCCGCGCGAGTAGAGGTCCTCGAGGGCCTCCTCGAAGCGGCGGATCGTCCACATCGTCGTGAGCGCGGCACGGGCGCCCTCGGGGGTCGAGGGGTCGACGCGGGGCATGGCGGGAGCTCCTGAGGTGGTTCCGGCGGTCAGGCCCGGGCCGCGTCCTGCACGGCCCGGAGGCGGGCGATCGTCGACGGGACGGTCTCGACGGCGTCGGCCGGGACGGGCTCGCCCTGCTGCACCGGGCGGGTCACCGTCGCCCCCTCGGCCAGCCCGAGGAGCAGCAGCCCGTCGGCCTCGGCCAGGGGGTACGTGACCCCGCGGACGTGCCGACCGCCGATGCCGTCGAGGACGTCGCCCGGCGCGAGGTCGCGCTTCGCGGTCGCGACGACCTCGGCGACCCAGTGCTCGGACTGCAGCGCCGGACGACCGTCGAGGACGGCCGTGATGACGGCCCGGGGGGCCTCGATGCTGGCGAGGTGGAACGGTCGGTACAGCGTGAAGAACGGGCCGGGGCCCATCGAGAGGTACGTCATCTCCTCGGCGACGGTCGCGTCGTCCGACGTCACGACGACGAAGACGCCCGGCGCCGGGCCGAACGCGTAGTCGACGCGGCCCGGTGCCGAGAGGACCCCGCCGTGCGAGGCGGGGACGAGGGTCGAGGCCAGCTCGGGGACCTGCGCGGTGACGCCGTGCATGCCGACGCGGTCCGGCGGCAGTCCGGTGGCGTTCGCGAGCGCGACCATCTCGATCATGGTCTTCGAGCCGTCCTGGAAGCTCGCGAGCATCTTGGGGTTCATGTGCTTCCGGGCCGCCTCCTCGGCGCAGGTCTCGGGGGTGGCGGTCGGGATGAAGGGGTTGTTCTTGCCCTTGCCGGCGCAGACGACGTCGAACGCCATCTCCTCGGCGAGGTCGAACAGCTCCTTGGCGCAGACCGGCTCGTCGCCGTCGGCGATGGAGTAGACGACGCCGGCCTCGCGGGCGATGTCCGCCAGCGCCAGGCCCGCGGTGACGTCGGTCTCGACGTTCAGCATGACGACGTGCTTCCCGGCGCGCATCGACCGCTCGGCGACCTGGGCGCCGATCTCGGGCACGCCGGTCGCCTCGACAACGACGTCGACGTCGAGCTCGGCGGCCGCGGCGGCGTCGGTCAGGGCCGCGCCCCGACCGGCCTCGATCGCCGCGGCGGCGCCGGACTCCGTGGTGGCGGCGTCGGGACGGCCGGCCACGCGCATCGCGTGGGCGGCGCGGTCGGGGTCGACGTCGACGGCGAGGGCCAGCTCGAGGCCGGGGATGCGGCCGACCTGGGCGGCGAGGCCGCGGCCCATCTGCCCGGCGCCGACGAGGGCGACGCGGACGGGGCGGCCGGTGCTGCGTTCGAGCTCGCGCAGACGTTCCAGACGGGTCATCGGGAGCCTCCTGGGGCGACGATGGTGATCTCGTCGCCGGGGACGAGGGCCGGGAGCGGACCCTCGGTGGCGCAGACGTCGCCCGGGAGCGCGGCGGCGGTCTCACCGTTGCGCTTCAGGACGAGGTGGCCGAGGTTGGACAGGTTCTCGTTCGCGACGTCGCCGACGGCGAGCACCTCGATGCGCTCGTCGCGGATCACGACGACGTCGCCGGGGGCCAGGCCACCGGTGGTGGTGTCGGCCCGGTGGACGACGGAGACGTCCGCGAGCTCCTCCGGGACACCCTCGCCGAACAGCACGAGGATCCCGGCGGAGCGGAACTCCTCCGCCATCTCACCGACCGACACCACCACCGAGTGGTACTTCACCTGACCTGCGGTCACACTTCCTCGACGTTGTCCGGCTTCACCCCGGAGACGAACTTGTCCTCCGTGATGAACCGGGCGAGCGGCCCGGCGGGCGACGTGGGGTGCACGTCGATCGTCATGACGCCCTTCATCGGGTAGACCCCGACGCGGGCGGTGCCGCCGCAGTCGATGACCGCGCACGCCATCCGGTCGAACTTCACGGTCGACTTGAAGGCGTCGAACGCCTCGCCGCCCGTGAGGTCGGCGATGCGCTGTGCGACCGGATGGATCCCACCGCCCGTGATGCAGGCGATGATCGGTCGGTCGTCGGAGGGCGCGATGGTCAGGGGTCCACCCCAGCCACCCGAGCCCTTCGAGACCTTCACCTTCCTGTACTCGGCCATGCGTTCCTCCGTGATGGTGTGCGGGTCGACCTCAGGAGTAGAGGCCGATCGAGAACACGTACGCGATGATCACCGAGATCGGCCCGGTGATCAGCCGGCTGAACAGGATCGCCGGCACGCCGACCTCGACCGTCTCCGGCTCGGCCTCGCCCAGCGAGAGCCCGACCGGGATGAAGTCGCAGCCGACCTGCGGGTTGATCGCGAACAGGGCCGGGAGCGCGTACTGCGGCGGGATGTTCCCGTCCGCGATCTGCGTGCCCAGCAGGACGCCGATGATCTGCGCGATGACGGCACCGGGGCCGAGCAGCGGCGAGAGCACCGGGATGGCGATGATGACCGAGAGGACCAGCAGGCCCGCCAGCGAGGACGCCAGCGGCGACAGGGTGTTGGCGAGGAGCTCGCCGATCCCGGTCGCGTTGATGATCCCGACGATCAGCCCGACGAACGCGATGAACGGGAGGATCGTGCGGATGACGACGTCGATGGCGTCACGGCCCGCCTGGTACATGCGGCCGACGACCCCTCCGACGCCCCGCCCGACCTTCTCGAGGACGCTGTTGAGACCTTCCATGTTCCCGCCCTCCTCAGGCCGTCGCGGCGGCGGCCTCGCGGCGCGCCGACATGCGGTCGACGATGAACTGCGTGACCAGACCGCGGATGTAGATCACGATCATGCCCACGATCAGGTACCGCAGCGCCAGCTGGCCGAGGCCGAAGCCGAGCGCCTCGACACCCGCGGCGATGCCGAGGTAGACGAAGAGCTCACCGGCGTTGGCGTGCGGGAACAGCCCCGTGATGGGGTGGACGAACGAGACGGCCGCGTCGTAGAACGCCGGCTTGTTCCGCTCGGGGACGAACGTGCCCATCGAGTAGCACATGGGGTTCGTCAGGGTGAAGACCGCCACCACCGGGAGTGCGAGGTAGCGGATGAAGGTGTACTGGACACCCTCGCGGCCGGCGAGCGCCGCGAAACGGTCCAGTCGGTCCTGGCCGATGAAGGACACCAGCGCGTTCACTGCTGTGAGGAGGATGATCAGCGTCGGCAGGATGCCTCCCGCGACGGCGACGAACCACTCACCTCCCAGCTGGAACACGCCGATGAACCACTCGGCTGCCTCTGCAGCTGCATCCATCGTTGTTTCCCTCTCCCTCTCATGAGTGGCGGCGGAGGGACGCCCTGCCGGGCGCCCGCCCCGTCGCCGTGGGTCCTGCGGTGCTAGGCGCCATCCGGCGCCTCCCCGAGCAGCGTCCGGGCCGCCATGGCGGCCGCACGCGCGCGGCGGTCGTCGGACGGGTCGTCCGCGAGGTCGCGGAGGACCCGTCCGGAGAGCTCGGCGACCGGCTGGGGTCGCGCGAAGACGGTGAGGCCGGACAGCTCCACGGCCTCGACGATGCGGTCGTCGCGATCGGCGGTCAGCGCGACGAGCGTGCGGCGCTTGAACCGGCTGGTGCCCGAGGTGCCGATGGCGGTCTCGCCGCCGGCGCGCATCCGGTTCACCGTCCGCATGAACACGATCGACTGCTGGTACGTCGCGTAGAGCTGCAGCGCCCAGAGCGCGGCGAACACGGCGAAGAACCCGAGGAACCGGCTCATGCGGCGACCGCCGTGTCGTCCAGCGCCAGCACGGCGCCGGCGGTGGCCGTGTCGGTGACGAGGACGTCGACCAGCCCGCCCCGGACCGCCCCGAGCACGCCGGCGGCCTTCCCCGGCCCCTGGGCGACGCCGACCCGGCAGGGGATCGCCGCCAGCTCCTCGAGCTCGAGCGCCAGCACGCGGTCACGCAGCGGCGTGTCGACCTGGCGGCCGTCCTCGCCGTAGAACCGCGCGAGGATGTCACCGGCCGGCGCGGCGCGGTCGAAGGCGGCCCGGTCCTCCTCGTCGAGGTGCGTCGACTCGAGGAGCTGGGCCGCGAACCCGCTGCCGAACCCGCCGATGCCGACCAGCGCCACGTCCGCGGTCCGGGCCTTCGCGAGCTGACGGGCGATGGCCCGCGTCCGCAGCAGCTCCCGGGCCGCGGCCGCGGAGTCGACGATCGCGGGGGCCGGCAGGTAGGAGGAGGTCCCGCCGAGCCGCTCGGCCAGCCCGCGGGCCAGCTCGTTGCCCGAGAGCTCGCGGCTGAGGTGGAGGTCGCCGCCGGCCTGGACGACCTCGACGTCGAGCCGACGGCTGGGTGCGACGCTGCGGACGACGGCCGAGAGGCTGCGCCCCCAGGACAGGGTGATCCGCATGCCGTCGCTGAGGCCGGCGACCAGCCAGTCGGCGGCGAGCCGGGCGACCTCGCGGACGCCGCGGTCCTCACCGGCGTGCACGACGGCCTCGCGCAGGCCGAAGCGCCGGACGAGCAGTCGCTCGGACGCCTCGTCGCGGGCGGGGGGCCGGGCGATCTCGATGCGGACGATGCCCCGCTCGCGGGCCGCGGTCAGCATGCGCGAGACGTTGGACCGGGTCGAGCCGAGGTCCCGGGCGATCTCGGCCTGGCTCTGGTGCTCGAGGTAGTACCGGGTGGCGACGTCGACGAGGACCTCGGTGCGGCGAGGACCCGGCATCCGCTCCCCCTCGTCCCGGCGCCGTGTCGACGGACACGACCCCCGGCGGGACCGTCGCCGCGCCTCCCCGCGCGGCGGCGACGTCGTCACCATGGTGACGACCCCCGGGCGACCGGGTCCGCCGTGGTCGGAGTCTGCCGCCGCGGCGCGTCAGCCGTCAAGCACGTGTCACGGAGGTGACGACCGCGACGACCGGGGTCGGAGGACCCGGACGCGGCTCAGATGCCCTGGGACTCGCGGAGGATGTCGTCGACGAGGGCCTCGGTCTTCTCGAGGTCCTTGCGCAGCGCCGCGGACAGCTCGGAGAGCAGGATCTGCTTCGCCTTGGTCAGCATCCGCTTCTCACCGGCCGAGAGCCCGCGCTCCTCGCCCTGGGTCGAGAGGTTCCGGACGACCTCGGCCACCTGGTAGATGTCGCCGGAGCGCAGCTTCTCGTAGTTGGCCTTGAACCGGCGGGACCAGTTCCCGGTGGCCTTCCCCTCGGGCTCGCGGAGGACGTCCAGGACCTTCTGCGACTCGCGCCGCGAGACGACCTTCCGGATGCCGACCTCGGCGCAGGAGTCCGCCGGGACCATCAGGGTCAGGTCGACCAGGCTGAACCTCAGCACGAGGTAGTCGCAGACCTCGCCCTTGAGCTCGCGCTGCTCGGTCCGCTCGATGACGGCCGCACCGTGGTGCGGGTACACGACCGTGTCACCGACGCTGAACGCCATGGAAGGCTCCCCGACGAGGGCCGGGCACGCGTCCCGACCGAGCTCCGGGGATGAGGGTACCGGTCCGGGCGGGACCGGCTCCCGGGGCCGCCGTGGGGCCCGGGGACGGCCTCAGACCCCTCGTGGGGCCAGCTGGTCCCGGCGGCGACGCAGGCCGTCGCGGATGGCCCGGGCCCGGGCCGCCCCGACCCCCTCGACGTCGCCGAGGGCGCTGGCCGAGGCCTCGAGGATCGCCGGGAGCGACCCGAAGTGGCCGACGATCCGGTCCACGACCGCGACGGGGAGCCGCGGCAGCCGGCCCAGCATCCGGTACCCGCGCGGGGTGACCGTCCGGTCGAGGTCCGCCGTGTCGTGGCCGAGGATGCGGACGATCCGCTCGGCGTCCAGCAGATCGGTCGCGTGGAGCGCCGCGAGCTCGGCCAGCGGCCGGGCCGGACGTCGCCGGCGGTCGGCCAGGTAGTCGCGGACGGTCCACTCGCGGACGCCGGCGACCGGGAGGACGAGCTCCTCCAGCTGGAGGGCGATCATCCGGCTCTCCTCGCCGAGCTCGACGATCAGCCCCTCGGCCTCGTCGGCGATGCGGCGGAGCATCTCGACGCGCTGCAGCACGCCGGCCACGTCGCGCAGCGTCGCCTGGTCCTCCATCTCGCGGACGGCGAGCGCGTCGACGACCTCGTCCAACCGCGTGCGGTACCGCTCGAGGGTGGACATGACCTGGTTCGCCCGGGAGAGGACCGTCGCGACCTCCTCGACGACGTACCGGACGCCGTCGAGGTAGAGGCTGACGATCCCGAGCGACTCGGAGACGGCGACGACCGGCCGACCGGTCTGCCGGGCCGTCCGCTCGGCGCTGCGGTGCCGGGTCCCGGTCTCGCTGGTCGGGACGGCCGCGTCCGGGACGAGCTGGACGTTCGCCATCAGGACGCGGTCGGCCTCGGCGTCGACGACGAGCGCCCCGTCCATCTTCGAGAGCTCGGCGATCCGCTGCCCCGTGGCCGGGACGTCGATGGCGAACCCGCCCGAGCAGATCGCCTGGACCTGGGGCGTCGAGCCGAGGACGATCAGCGCGCCCCGCTCCGCCCGGAGGATGCGCTCGATCCCGTCGCGCAGCACGGTCCCCGGCGCCAGCAGGGAGAGGACCTCCCGCCGCACCGCCTCCGGACCGGTCGCCTCCGTCGCCATCGCGCCTCCTCGCGCCGCAGCCTAACGACGCGGACCCGCCCCGGCCCGCAGCGCGGCCGCCGTCGCGGCGAGGTCGGCGGCGTCGGCCGCCGGGTCGGGGGCCGTCGCGGTCAGCGCGACGTCGGTCCGGGTCCGGGCGACGCCCTCGACCTGGGCGAGGAAGCCGTGGTGCCCGCCCCGCGCCGGGTCCTCGAGGGTCCCCGTCGCGTGGAGCAGGACGAGGTGCGCCGCCCGGTCGCCGTCCTTGCGCCGCAGCACCCGGCCGAGCCGCTGCACCAGGTGGCGGCGCGTCCGGAACGCCGAGAGGGCCAGCGCGACGTCGGCGTCGGGCAGGTCGATGCCCTCGTCGAGGACGCGGGCCGCGACGAGCGCGGCCAGCCGACCCCGGTCGAGGCCGGCGATGCGGCGCCGACGCTCGGTCGCGTCCAGACCGCCGTGCACGGCCGCGGCCCGGACGCCGCCACGACGCAGCACCGCGGCGACGTCCTCGGCCTCGGCCACCGTGTCCGTGAACGCCAGCGTCCGCCGGGCGGCCAGCGCCGGGGCGAGGACGGCGACGGCGTCCCGCTTCCGCGCGGCACCGGCCGCGAGCGCCCGACGCTCGCGGACCACCGCGAGGTACTCGCGGGCGGCCCGGACCTGCGGGCCGTCGCCCCGACCGCCGCGCTCGGCCTCGGCGACGATCGCCGCCAGCGCCCGGAGCAGCTCGCGCGGAGCGCGGGGCAGCGCTCCGGTCGCGGCCAGCGCCGACGTCAGCCGCCGGACCCGGCCGTCCAGCTCGTCGTGGCGGTCCCGCTCGGTCGCCGTCAGCGGCACCCCGACGAGCGTGACGTCGAAGGGGGCGATGACGCCGTCCCGGGCCGCCTCGGCGTACCCGTAGCGGTGCACCACCTCGCCGAAGTACGGGACGAGCACGTCCGCGACGCCCTCGTCCTCCCGCTCGAACGTCGCGGTCAGCGCCAGGCGCAGCGCGAACGACGGCCGCAGCGCCGCCGCCCACGTCGGCGCACCGAGCCGATGGGCCTCGTCGGCGACCAGCAGCCCCGGGACGGCCCCCGGCGGATCGATCGGGAGCCCGGCCGCCGACTGGGGCGTCGCGACCACGACCCGGTGCCGGTCCAGGTCGTCGTCGGACCCGCCGCCCAGACGACCGACGGCGCCCCGGGGCAGGATCGCGCCGAGCTCGCGGACCCACTGGTCCTGGAGCGCCAGCCCCGGCACGAGCACGAGGACCCCACCGCCCCGCTCGACCACCAGCCGGACCGCCGCCAGCGCCAGCCGCGTCTTGCCCGCGCCGGTGACGGCCTCGACCACGCCACGGCCGGCGGCGGACCAGACCGCGAGGGCCTCGGCCTGCCAGTCCCGGAGCGCCAGTGCGTCGAGGCCGGCCCGGGACGCGTCGCGATCGACGTCCGCGCCACCCGAGCCGGTCGCGGCGTCGGCGGCCGCCGCGGCGTCGGTCGCGGCGTCGGCGTCGAGCGCCCACCGCGTCCGGCCGGCGACGGTCTCGGGGACGCAGGCCGGATCGGCGGCGAGCGCGCGTTCGAGGGCGGCCCGGGAGCACCCGGTCGCCCCCGCGGCGCGGACGGCGCGGAGCAGCGCCGGGACCGCGAGCGGCCCGTCGGCGAGGGCGGTGCGGACGGCGGCGCGCAGCGGGCCGGTGCCGGGGCCGCTCACGTCGGCGGGACCA
>JAFMLG010000054.1:0-1389 GCA_017852335.1 Actinomycetota bacterium
ACGTGCTGGCCCGGATCTCGAACCGGATCACGAACGAGGTCCCCGGGGTGAACCGCGTCGTCCTCGACGTCACGTCGAAGCCGCCCGGGACGATCGAGTGGGAGTAGCGACGCTCATTGAGGGAAGGAGGGGACGTGGAGGGAGATGCTCGGCGTACCTACGGCGGTACCGACAATCTGGAAGTGATGCAGGAGGCTCGAAACTATAATTCGTGGCTGGTTCGCGAGGTGCTCGCGCAGATGCCACGGACCGGACGCGTCCTCGACTTCGGGGCAGGGCTGGGATTCTTCACCCGCGCGGTGCGAGCGGAGGGTGTTCCTGCTGAGGCCGTTGAGTCGGACTCCGGGCATATCGCGGTTCTGCGGGCCGCGGGCCTTCCGACGCACTCGGACCTCGAGGAGATCGCCGACCACAGCGTGGACGGCGTCTTCTCCCTGAACGTCCTCGAACACATCGAGGACGATGCGGCGGCGCTTCGCGAGATCTCTCGGGTCCTCCGCGCCGGGGCATCACTGATGATCTATGTCCCAGCGCTGCCATCGCTCTTCACCGCGATGGACGAGAAGGTCGGTCATGTCCGTCGTTATCGAAGGCAGGAACTCCGACGGAAGCTCGAAGCTGCGGGGTTCCGCGTCACGAACATCCGGCACGTCGATCTACTCGGCGTTCCTGCGACGCTCGCCTATCGCATCGTCGGCAGTCGTAGTGGCGACCTCAACCGCGCCGCGGTCACCGCGTACGACCGGCTCGTCTTCCCGCTGAGCCGCCTCCTCGACCGATCTCTCGGGGGAGTGATTGGCAAGAACCTGCTCGCGCGGGCCGTGAAGTCGTGACGTAGTGGATCAGTGTCCTGGCCGGGCTGTGAGGTGCCTGAGAGCTCCCCCCTACGGCCGCGCTCCCTGATCCGCCGTACGCTCCGGACGGCGCGCCGACGCGCCCGCCCGACCCCCGGAGGCAGCCCGTGGACGCCACCCTGATCGTCATCACCGTCGCCGGCACCTTCTTCCTGATCGCGGTCGGCCTCTACAACCGGCTGGTCCGCGCCCGGGTCCGGGTCGACGAGGCCTGGGCCCAGATCGACACGCAGCTGCAGCGCCGGCACGACCTGATCCCGAACCTCGTCGAGACCGTGAAGGGGTACGCCGCCCACGAGCAGGAGACGCTCGAGGGCGTCACGGCGGCCCGGGCGCGTGCCATCAGCGTCACCGCGCCGGCCGAGCTGGCCGAGGCCGAGAACGGGCTGACGCAGGCGCTCGGGAAGCTGCTCGCGATCACCGAGAACTATCCGGACCTCAAGGCGGACGCGAACTTCCGTCAGCTCCAGGAGGAGCTCGCGCACACCGAGAACATGGTCGCCGGCGCCCGCGGCAACTACAACGGCTCGGTCCG
>JAFMLG010000054.1:2186-10519 GCA_017852335.1 Actinomycetota bacterium
CTCGCGCCGCTCGCGGCCCAGGTGATCCGGTTCGCCGTCTCGCGCCAGCGCGAGTACCTCGCCGACGCGACGGCCGCCGAGGTGCTCCGCGACCCCCAGTCGATGGTCGACGCGCTGCGCCGGCTCCAGCACGACGACGCGACCCTCCACCGGTTCGAGGTCGCGACGGCGCACCTCTGGTTCGAGGAGCCGAACACGACCGAGGGGCGCGGGGGCGCGGCGCGGATGGCCCGCCGCTTCGCGACGCATCCGTCGCTCGACGACCGGATCGCGCGGCTCGCGCGGCTGAACGCCGGGACCGTCGACCCGACCCGGCCGCTGCCGCCCCACGGCCCCGCCTCCGGCCCCGGGGCGTCTCGGTAGGCTGCCCCGCCCGGCCGGCCGGGGAGGCGCGTCGGGAGGGCGGGGGACCGTCCGACCGTGCGGCGAGGGGGACGCGTGCTCGCGGTGCAGAACCTCGAGGTCGTGTACGAGGACGTGATCCTCGTCCTGAAGGGCGTCTCGCTCGCGGTCCCCGACGGCGCGGTCGTGGCGCTCCTCGGCGGGAACGGCGCCGGGAAGACCACCGTCCTCCGGGCGATCACCGGGCTGCTCGACGTCCACCGCGGCAGCGTCACGAAGGGCTCGGTCACCCTCGACGGCGAGCCGATCCACGCGCTCGACGCCCCCGCCATCGTCGCCGCCGGCATCGGGCAGGTCATGGAGGGCCGGCGGATCTTCTCGGAGTTCACCGTCGACGAGAACCTCCGCGTCGGCGGCCACCGGGCCCCCCGGGCCGAGATCCCCGCCCGGCTGGACCGCATCTACGACCTGTTCCCGGTCCTGGCCGAGCGCCGCCGCAGCGTCGCCGGGTACCTCTCGGGCGGTGAGCAGCAGATGCTCGCCATCGGCCGGGCGATGATGGCCGAGCCGCGGGTCCTGCTCCTCGATGAGCCCTCGCTCGGCCTCGCGCCGCTGGTCGTCCAGCGCATCCGCGACCTCATCGTCGACATCAACCGCGCCGGGACCTCGGTGCTGCTCGTCGAGCAGAACGCGAACATGGCGCTCTCGATCGCGGACCACGGCTACATCCTCGAGACCGGGAAGGTCGTGATGGACAAGCCCGCCGCGGAACTGCGCGAGGACGAGGACGTCCGCGAGTTCTACCTCGGGCTCCGCCAGGAGGGCGCCGCGTCCTTCCGCGACGTGAAGCACTACAAGCGCCGGAAGCGGTGGCTGTCGTGACGACCCGCAGCCTCGCCGACGCCCTCCGCGGGACGAGCGTCGACCTGACCGAGGGCGCGCCGCTGCTCGAGGTCGAGGACCTCGCCCTGCGGTTCGGGGGGACGCGGGCCATCGACGGCGTCTCGTTCGACGTCCGGCAGGGCGAGCTGTTCGCCGTCATCGGGCCGAACGGCGCCGGGAAGACCTCGATCTTCAACTGCATCTCCGGCGTGTACCGCCCGCAGGAGGGCCGGGTCCGGTTCATGGGCGACGACCTCGTCGGCACGGCGCCCGACGCGATCGCGGACCGCGGCGTCGCCCGGACGTTCCAGAACATCGAGCTGTTCGACAACCTCACCGTCGTCGAGAACCTGATGCTCGGCCGGCACCAGCACCTCGACTACGGCGTGCTGGCCGGCATGCTCTGGGTCGGGCCGGCCCGCCGGGCCGAGCTCGCGAACCGGCGCATCGTCGAGGACATCATCGACTTCCTCGAGATCGCGGCCCACCGGAAGCTGCCGGTCGGGATGCTGCCCTACGGCGTGAAGAAGCGGGTCGAGCTCGGCCGGGCGCTCGCGATGGAGCCGAAGCTGCTGCTCCTCGACGAGCCGGTCGCCGGCATGAACGTCGAGGAGACCGAGGACATGGCCCGGTTCGTCCTCGACATCCGGTCCGAGCTCGGGACCGCGATGATCCTGGTCGAGCACGACATGGGCCTGGTCATGGACCTGGCCGACCGCGTGATGGTGATGGACTTCGGGCGGCGCATCGCCCTCGGCCGGCCCGACGAGGTCCAGCGGGACCCGGCCGTCATCCAGGCGTACCTCGGGGAGCCGGAGGTGACACCGTGAGCATGACCCTGACCGAGACGCGGCCCGTCGACGGGGCCGGGCCGGCCGTCGAGACCCTCGCCTCGCGGGTCCGTCGGTTCGCCGAGGAGGACCCGTACCGCGTCTGCATGCGCGAGAAGCGGTTCGGGATCTGGCAGGACATCACCTGGGCCGACTACTGGGACCGGATCGAGCTGGTCGCGCACGCCCTCTGGGCGCTCGGCGTCCGGCCCGGGGACCGGGTCGCCGTCCACGCCGAGAACCGGCCGGAGTGGCTGTACGCCGACGTCGGCACGGTCGCGATCCGCGGCATCACCATGGGGCTGTACCCGACGAACCCCGCGCCCGAGGTCGCGTACCTCCTCCAGGACTCGGGCTCGCGGGTGCTGATCGCCGAGGACCAGGAACAGGTCGACAAGGCGCTGGCCGTCGTCGACGACTGCCCGGACCTCGAGTGGATCGTGTACGTCGAGCCGCGCGGGGTGCGCGAGTACGACCACCCGAAGCTCCTGTCCTGGGAGCAGTTCCTGCTGCGGGGGCGCGAGCACCGCGCGCAGGACCCCGAGCTGCTGACCCGCGTCGCCCTCGGGGCGCGGGACGAGGACGTCGTCACGCTGATCTACACCTCGGGGACGACCGGGCCCCCGAAGGGTGCGATGCTGACCAACGGCAACGTGTCGTTCGCCATCGAGGTCCTGGTCCACGGCGGGGGACTGTTCGACCCGCCGGCCGGCCCCGACGACGTCACGCTGTCCTACCTGCCGCTCTGCCACGTCGCCGAGCGGGCCGCGACGGTCTGGAACAACGCCGGCGCCGGCGTCACCGTCCACTTCGCCGAGTCGATCGAGACGGTCCAGGCGAACCTCAAGGAGGTCCAGCCGACGCTGTTCTTCGCCGTGCCGCGCATCTGGGAGAAGATCGCGGCCGGGATCCAGATCCGGGCGTTCTCGGCCTCGCCGCTGAAGAAGCTGAACTTCCGGCTCTGGATGGCCGCCGCGGCCTGGATCGGCCGCGAGCGGGTCGCGAACGACGGCGAGCACACGTGGGCGACCCGGCTCGTCTACGCGGTCGGGTACCCGTTCCTGTACCGGGCGCTCCGGGACCGCATCGGGATGCGGAAGGTCCGGGCGGCCGGCTCCGGCGCGGCGCCGATCGCGCCCGAGGTGCTCCAGTTCTTCCTCGGCATCGGCGTCCCGATCCTCGAGATCTACGGCATGACCGAGAACGCCGCCATCGCGACCGCGAACCGCCGCGGCCGCGTCCGGCTGGGGACGGTCGGCGAGCCGCAGCCCGGCACCGAGCTCCGCATCGACGAGGCGACCGGCGAGATCCTGACCCGCCACCCGGGCAACTTCGTCGGGTACTGGGACAAGCCCGACGCGACGGCCGAGACGCTGGACGCCGAGGGGTGGCTCCACACCGGGGACGTGGGGGAGTGGGTCGACGGGACCCACGTCCGCATCGTCGACCGCCTGAAGGACATCATCATCACCGCCGGCGGGAAGAACATCTCGCCGTCCGAGATCGAGAACCACCTCAAGACCTCGCCGTTCGTGAAGGAGGCGGTCGTCATCGGCGACCGCCGGGCCTACCTCACCGTCCTCGTCGGCATCGAGCTGGACACGGTCGCCGACTGGGCCGCGCGCCGCCGCATCGCGTACACGACGTACCGCGACCTCACCGAGAGGCCGGAGGTCCTGAAGCTGGTCCAGGGCGTCGTCGCCGCGACGAACGAGCGGTTCGCCCGGGTCGAGCAGCTCCGGAAGTTCCGCATGATCCCCAAGGAGCTGGACCACGAGGACGGCGAGCTGACCGCGACCCAGAAGGTGAAGCGGTCCTCGCTGTACGCGATGTTCGACCACCTCATCGAGGACATGTACGCGAACCGGCAGGACCACGCCGGTGGCGACCTCGTCACCGTCCACGCCACCGCCGGGTACGGGGGCGACGGGGACGACGCGGCGCCGGCGCCGACGTCCGCGGCCGACACCGGCGCGGAGGGCTGAGCATGGACCTCCTCCTGCCCGGACTCCTCCGCGGCGTCGGCATCGGCAGCCTGTACGCGCTCCTCGCCGTCAGCTTCGTGATCATCTACCGCGCCACGACCGTCGTGAACTTCGCGCAGCCGGCCCTGATGATCCTCGGCTCGTACTTCACGGCGCTGTTCGCGGTCCAGCTGGGGCTGCCGTTCCCGCTGGCCGTCCTGCTCGCGATGGCGGCGCTGGCCGTCGTCGGGGCCGTGACCGAGCGGGTCGCGATGCGGCCGCTCGTCGGCCAGCCGGTGTTCAGCGCCGCGATGGTCACCGTCGGCGTCTTCATCGTGCTCACGATGGTCGCGAACCGGCTGATCGGGCCCGGCATCATCGTCGTCGGGGACCCGTGGGGCATCGAGTTCCTCCGCGTCGGGTCGCTGACCGTGTTCCAGTCCGACGTCGCCCGCACGGTGCTGGGGCTCGGCGCGGTCGGCGCGGTCGGGCTGTTCCTGAAGCGGTCCCGGGTCGGGCTCGCGATGCGGGCGACGTCGCTCGACCAGGAGACGGCGCTGGCGCAGGGGGTCGACGTCGGCCGGATGTTCTCGCTGGCCTGGGCGATCTCGGCCGCGCTGGCGGGCCTGGCCGGGATGCTGGTCGGGACCGGGAGCGGCGGCCTCGAGGCCACCGCCGCCCTGATCGCGCTGAAGGCGCTGCCGGTGATCATCCTCGGCGGCATCGACTCGATCGAGGGCGCGGTCGTGGCCGGGCTGCTCGTCGGTGTCGCCGAGGCGCTGACCCGCGTCTACCAGCCGCTGTACGCGCCGTGGCTCGGCGCGAACTTCGACGTCGTCGTGCCGTACGTCATCCTGATGGCGACGCTGATGGTCCGGCCGTACGGCCTGTTCGGGACGCCCGAGGTGGAGCGGGTATGAGCGTCCCCCGCGCGGTCCGACGCGGCCGCCCCGAGCTGTACTCGGACTACGCCGCCGACATGGCGCTGCTGAACACGCCGGCGAAGCGCGCCTGGAGCGCCGCGATCCTCGTCGCCGCGGTGGCGCTGCCGCTGCTGCTCGACCGCGACCTGCTGGGGCTGGCGACGCAGGTCGTCGTGTACGCCCTCGCCGGCATCGGCCTGAACCTCATCGCGGGGTACGCGGGGCAGCTCTCGCTCGGCCACGCGTTCTTCATGGGCCTCGGCGCGTACACGGCGGCGCTGCTCGGCGGGACCGGCGGCGCCACCGTCCGCGGCTACGAGCTGGACCTGCTGGTCTGGCTCCCGCTGGCGGGCGTCGTCCCGGCGTTGTTCGGCTGGGTCGTCGCGCCGCTGGCCGCACGGGTGAAGGGGCTGTACCTCGCCATCCTGACGCTCGGGCTGCTGTTCGTCGGCGAGCACGTCTTCAAGGAGGCGAGCTGGCTGACCGGCGGCTCGGGGCTCGGCCGCGCGCCGGCCGAGGCCGTCGTCCTCGGGTTCGACCTGTACGAGGCCCGCGTCCTGCTCGGCCGCGAGATCCCGGCCGAGGGCGTGTTCTACCTGTTCTGCCTGATCCTGCTGGTGGTGCTCGGCGTCCTCGCCCGGAACCTCGCCCGGTCCCGGACCGGCCGGGCCTTCGCGGCGGTGCGGGACCGCGACATCGCGGCCGAGGTCATGGGCGTCCCGCTGGTCCGGACCAAGCGGCTCGCGTTCACGCTCTCGTCCTTCTACGCCGGGGTCGCCGGGGCGCTGCTGACCGTGCTGCTCGGGTACACGACGCCGGAGCGGTGGAACCTGCTCCTCTCCATCGACTTCCTCGCGGTCGTGCTGATCGGCGGGGTCGCGACCGTGACCGGTCCGATCGCCGGGGCGGCCTTCGTCGTCCTGATGCCCCGGTTCATCGAGACCTTCGCCGGGTCGCTCCCGTTCATCGCCGGGACGGTCGGCGCCCCCGGCATCCTCAACGTGTTCCAGCTGCAGCGGATGCTGTTCGGGGTCATGATCGTCGTGTTCCTGGTGCTGGAGCCCCGGGGGCTGTTCGGGATCTGGATCCGGGTCCGGAACTACTTCCGGGCCTGGCCGTTCTCGTACTGAACGGCGCCGGACCCCCTGCCACGGCGGCCCCCCTGCCCTACGATGGCGATGGTTGTACGCGGCCGCCGGCATCCCGCCGGCGGCGGGAGAGGCGACACCGGAGGACCCCTTGAACCGACCCACCAGATGGCGCCGCACGGCCGGCGTGCTCGGCGCCCTCGCGATCCTGACCGCGGCCTGCGGCGCCGAGGAGACGGCCGAGGAGGCCGCCCCGGCCCCGGCCCCCGAGGCCGAGGAGGCCGCCCCCGAGGAGACGGGCCCCGTCTACGACGTGGGCGTCACCGCGGAGGCCTGTGAGAACCCGGCCGGCGGCGTATCGAACGCCGGGAACGGCTGCATCTACCTCGGCATCCTGTCCGACCTGACCGAGGGGCCGTTCGCGCCGCTCGCCGTCGTGGTCCAGCGCGGCCAGCAGGACTTCTGGGGCCGTGTGAACGGGGACGGCGGTGTCGCCGGCTTCGACGTCGACATCGACACCTACACGCGGGACACGAAGTACAACCCGCAGGACCACGCCCAGGCGTACCGCCAGATCGAGCCGAACATCCTGGCGCTGGCGCAGTCGCTCGGCACGCCGACGACCGAGGCGATCCTCGACTCGATGGACGCCGACGACGTCATCGCGGCGCCGGCCGGCTGGTGGTCCGGGTTCAACTTCGAGGAGAACTCGAAGGGCCTCGTCCTCGCCTCGGGCTACTCGTACTGCCTCGAGTCGATGATCGGCCTCGACTGGTTCACCGCGAACGGCCCGCGTCCGATCGGGACGGTCGGCGCCGTCGGGTACCCGGGTGACTACGGCGGCGACGTCGCCGCGGGCGCCGAGAAGTGGGCGGCCGCGAACGGCGTGCCGTTCGCCGGGTTCATCCCGACCGGTCCGAACTTCCTCGTGGGCAGCCAGGACGCCGCCGTCGGGGCGATCCTCGAGTCCGACGCGGACATCTTCGTCCTCGGCGTCGGCCCGACGGAGACGGCCCAGATCGTCGGCGGGGTCGCGGCGGCCCAGGCCGCCGCGGGCATCCCGCTCGGCTCGAAGCTGTTCCTCGGCGCGGGTGCGACGTGGAACCCGGCCCTGATGCAGAGCCCGGCCGCGCCGGCGCTCGTGGGGCTGTACACCAACGTCTCCCCGTGGGAGGACTACGACGGCGAGTCGGCCGGCCACGCGGCGATGCGTGCGGCGTTCGGCGACGAGCCGCCGATCAACCAGGGCTACTCGGCCGGCTGGACCTGGCAGTACCCGATCCTCGCGGCCCTCGAGGCCGCGGCGGCGAACGGGGACCTGACCCGGGCCGGCCTGCGCTCGGTCGTCGACGGCCTCGCCGTCGACTACGAGGGCATCCTGCCGAGCACCAGCATGGGCGGCGACCCGAACGTCAACGTCACCCGCACCGCGGCCATCGGGACCCCGGACGCCGAGCAGGCGAACGGGCTCCGGACGCTCGCGCGCGGCGTGACCGGCGCGACGGCCGACGCCTACGAGTACACGGCGGCCTGCAGCGCGGCCGGCTGAGCTCGACGCACGGCGCACCGGGGGCGGCCTTCGGGCCGCCCCCGGTCGCGTCCGGGCCGCCCGGACCCGTCGGGGTCCGGCCGTACCCTCGCCCCCGTCCCGAGAGGAGCCGCGTGACGCCCTGGCCCCCGCCCCCGCCGCCCCTCGGTCCGACCGGGGGCCCGGGCGACGTCGGGGGACCCGACCCCACCGCCGAGGTCCGGAACTGGGCCGTCGTCGCGCACGTCTCGGGCCTGGCCGTCGGCCTCGTCGCCTCGCCGGTCCTCGCGTTCCTCGGTCCGCTCGTCGTGCACCTGCTGCGCCGGGATCGCGACGCGTTCTCGGCCGCCCACGCCCGCGCGGCCCTGAACTTCCAACTCACCGTCCTGATCGCGCTGGTCGCCCTCGGCGTGCTCGCGGTCCCGCTGGTCGTCGTCGGCGTCCTGACCCTCGGGCTCGGGCTGATCGCGCTCGCCGTGCTCCTCGTGGTCGCGACGGTGCTGTGGTTCGTCGTCCCGATCCTCGGGGCCCTGGCCGCGAACCGTGGCGAGCCGTACGACCCGCCGCTGACCCTGACGCTCGTCCGCGGGGCATGACGGCCGCCTCGCCCCTGCTCGAGGGCCTGAACGACGCCCAGCGCCGGGCCGTCGAGACGGTCGACGGGCCGGTCCTCGTCGTCGCCGGGGCGGGGTCGGGCAAGACCCGCGTCCTCACCCACCGCCTCGCGCACCTCATCGGCCACCACGGCGTCCCCGCCGAGCGGCTGATGGCGATCA
>JAFMLG010000055.1 GCA_017852335.1 Actinomycetota bacterium
TCGGCGACGACGCCGAGCGGCCGCTCTCGGCCCGCGGCACCGCGCAGGCCGACGCGCTGACCCGGATCCTCCCGCCGCTCCTCGGCACGGACGCGCCGGTCGTCGCCGCGAGCCCCGCCGTCCGGTGCCGCGCGACGGTGGCCCCCCTCGCGACGACGCTCGGCGTGGTCGCCGAGGTCGACCGGGGGCTGCACGAGGGGGCGGCGATCTCGGCGCTGCGCGCGCGGTTCGCGGGGCTCGCGCGTCCGACCGTGTGGTGCAGCCACGGCGACGTCATCCCGGCGCTGCTCATGGCGCTGGCCGCCGAGGGCCTCGACCTCGGCCCGGACCCGCGGTGCCGGAAGGGCAGCACGTGGGTGCTCGACGTCGTCGCCGGTGACGCCGTCGCGGCCCGCTACCTCCCGCCGCCGGACGTCACCGGCTGACCGTCCGCGCCCGCCGGACGGGCGCCGGCCGTCGCGACCGCCCGGGCCGCGAGCGCGCACCCCGCGGTCGCCGCCGCGACCGGATCGGCCCCCGCCATCCGGGCGGCGATCAGTCCGGCCGCGAACGCGTCACCGGCGCCGGTGGGGTCGACGGCCGTCGCCGGGGCGGCGGGGACCCGGTCGACGCCGCCCGCATGCGCGACGACCGCGCCGTCCGCCCCGAGGGTGACGGCGACGACCGTGGCCTCGCGCCGCAGCGCGCCCGCGAGGGCCACGGGGTCCGCCGCGGCGTCCGCGTCGGCGAGCAGCCGCGCCTCGTCGGCGTTCGGGAGCAGCAGGTCGACGCCGCCGAGGTCCGCGAGCCAGCCGCGGAAGGCTCCGACGCCGACGTCGGCGAGGAACCCCGCCGAGGCCGGATCGACCGCGACCGCCGCCCCACGGGCCCGCGCCCGGCGGGCGAGGTCGGTCACCGCGGCCCGCACGCCGGCGTCGAACAGCGCGTACCCGCTGAGCAGCAGCGTCCCGACGTCGTCGAGGACCGCGTCGGGCAGGTCCCCGGCGACCAGACCGAGGTTCGCCCCGCGGTCGGTCAGCATGGTCCGGGTGCCGTCGCCGACGACGATCACGATCGTCCCCGTCGGCCGCGTCGGATCGCCGGCCAGCACGGCCTCCACGCCCTCGGCGGCCAGCACCGCGGTGTGCCGCGCGACGTCGGCCGCCCCGACGCGGCCCGCGAACCGCACGCGGGCCCCGGCGTGGGCCAGCCAGGCCGCCTGGTTCGCCCCGGATCCGCCCGGCGCGGCGACGATCTCGGCCGGGGTGTCGGTGTCGGGCCGGACGGGTCCGCGGGGCCGGACGATGACGTCGTCGATGACGTCGCCGACGACGAGCACGACCGGACCCGCGGCGGCGTCGGGACCGGACGGGCTCACCGGCTCACCCGGCGGCGAGCGCGACGGCGACCTCGGCGGCCAGGGCGGTGTTCCCCGTGACCGCGGCGACGTTCGCCTCGAGCGACGCCCCGCCGGTCCCCCGCTGCATCGCGTCGAGGAGGAACGGCGTGACGTCCTTCCCGGTGACGCCGCCGGCCTCGGCGGCCGCGAGGGCCTCGGCGAGCACGCGGTCGTGCAGCGCGGGGTCGAGGGCCGCGTCGGCGTCGACCGGTCGCGCGACGACCACGGCGGCGGTGACGCCGAGGTCGTCGGCCCGGCGCCGGACGGCCGCGACCTCGGCCGCGTCCTCGACGCGCCAGGTCAGGTCCTGTCCGCCGTCCACCTGCGTGAACCCCGGCAGGCGCCGCGTGCGGAACCCCAGCAGCGGCACACCCAGGGTCTCGAGGCGCTCGAGGGTCGCCGCCCCGTCGAGGATGGACTTCACCCCGGCGCAGACGACGACGATCGGCGTCCGTGCCAGCGCCGGCAGGTCCGCCGACTCGTCGAACGTCGCGGCCGCTCCGCGGTGCACGCCGCCGAGCCCCCCCGTCGCGAAGACGCGGACGCCGGCGCGACGCGCGAGGTGCGCGGTCGCGGCGACCGTGGTCGCGCCGTCCGCACCGCGGGCCAGCAGCACCGGCAGGTCCCGGACGCTGGCCTTCGCGACGTCGTCGGCCGCGGCCAGGCGCGCCAGCTCGGCGTCGGTCAGCCCGACGTGGACCCGACCGTCGAGCACGGCGATGGTCGCGGGCACCGCCCCGCCGGACCGGACCGTGGCCTCGAGGTCCCGGGCCACGGCCAGGTTCCGCGGTCGTGGCAGGCCGTGGGTGATGATCGTCGACTCGAGGGCGACGACGGGCCGGCCGGCGGCCAGCGCCGCGGCGACCTCGTCCGCGACGACCTGCTCGGGGGCGGCGCTCACGCGGCCGGGTCGAGGAGGAGCTTGCCGGAGGTCGTGCCCGACTCGAGCTCGGTCTGCGCCGCGGCGGCCCCCGACAGGGGCCGGTGGCCGTGGATCCGGACGTCGAGCCGGCCGGCCGCCGCGAGGTCGAACAGGACCCCGGCCCGCCAGGTCAGCTCCTCCGTCGTCACGACGTGGTCGCCCAGGCGCGGACGGGTCGTGAACAGCGAGCCGTGCCGCGCCAGCTCCTGCAGGTCGAGCGGTGGAACGGGACCCGAGGCGTTGCCGTAGAACACGACGGTCCCCCGTGGCCGTGCGGCGGCCAGCGACGCGGCCCACGTCGCCGCCCCGACCGAGTCGTACACGACGTCGGCGCCGACGCCGTCGGTCAGCTCGCGGACGCGGGCGGCGACGTCGACGTCGCGGTACGGGATGGTCTCGGCCGCGCCGAGCGCCCGGACCGCGGCGGCCTTCTCCTCCGTCGACGTGCAGGCCAGGACCCGGGCGCCCCGCTGGGCGGCGAGCTGGACGAGCAGGCGGCCGACGCCGCCCGCGGCGGCGTAGACCAGCGCCGTCTGGCCCTCGCCCAGGGGGAAGGTCGAGGCGACGAGGTAGTGGGCGGTCATCCCCTGGAGCATCAACGCGCAGGCGGTGGCGGGGTCGAGCCCGTCGGGCACCACGACCGTCCGGCCCGCGGGGACCGTCACGACGTCGGCGTACGAGCCGAGCCGGTCGGCCCAGGCGACGCGCTGTCCGGGGTGGCGGTCGACCACGTCGGCGCCGACCGCGCGGACGACGCCGACGCCCTCGAGGCCGATGCCGCCGGGCAGCGGCACGGGGTACAGCCCGCTTCGGTGATAGGTGTCGATGAAGTTCACGCCGGCGTGCTCGACGTCGACGAGCACCTCGCCGGGTCCGACCTCGGGGTCGGCCCCCTCGACGAGGGCGAGGACGTCGGGGCCGCCGGCCCGCTCGAACCGGATCGCCCGCACCACGAACCTCCACCGCACCCGGCCCGTGCCGTCGCGGCCGCGCCGGGACCCTACCGGGGAGGGGTCGGCTCGAACGCGTCGGGGAGCAGGACCTCGGTCCGCAGCAGCCCGTCGGTGCCGCGGCCGATGCGGGCCTCGACGCCGGGCGGACGACCCTCGACGCGGACGACCTCCCGCAGCTGCGCGCCGTACCGCGCGGTCATGGCGACCGAGAGGTGCCCCAGCCGACCGCCGGTCGCGTACGCGTCGACGGCACGGACCCGCCGGCGCGTCCCGGTCGGCAGCAGGATCACGGGCACGGCCTCGACCTCGACGCCCGGCGCGGTCCCGGCGCGTCCGCCGCCCGCGTTCCCCGTCCCCGCCAGGACCTCGGCCACCGTCGTGGAGTGCTGCAGCTGCGCGTCCGCCGTCCCCTCGAGCGCGACCCAGCGCCAGCCCGCGGTGTCGTCACCCGTCGGCGCGAACAGGCTGCCCTCGACGTTCAGGACCTGGCGACCGTCCGGGAGCGTCACGTCGCGCATCACCCCCCCACGGCGTCGGTCGCCCCCGCGTCCCTCCCGACCGCGGTCGCGTCGCCGCGACAGCAGCAGCCACACGACGATCGCCCCGAGCACCCACTCCACGGTCGCCCCCGACCACCGGCCGTGCCCCGCGCCCGCGACGCACCCCCGCGCCGACGGACGTCCGACCGATCCCGGGGACCGTAGCCACGGCCGGTGACACGGCCGTGGCACGCGCCCCGCGCGGGTTCAGTCCGCGGTCAGCAGCGCGTCGATCGCGACGCCGACGACCGCGAGCCAGGCGGACTCGGACACCCCGCGCTCGTCCAGGTCGTTCAGGGCCAGCCCCACGGTCCAGGCCTCGACGAAGGCGGCGATCGCACGGGCGTCGAGGTCGTCGCGGAAGAACCCGCGGGCCTGCCCCTGGGCCACGTGGGCCTGGAAGCCGTCGGTCAGCCGCGTCTGGAGGTGCGCGACGTCCTCGCGCAGCTCCTCGCGCCCGACGGTGCTGGCCATCACGGCGATCCGCCCCCACCGCTCGGCCGTGCGGAGCGCCGAGTGGCTGCCCTTCGCCAGCTGCAGCAGCGCCCGCCGGAACTGCCCGCGGTCACGGGCCTCGCGGACGACGTCGGCGAGCGACGCGATCTCGACCTCGGCGTACCGGGAGAACCGTCGCAGCTGGGCCGCGGCGATCACACCGTCGCGGTCACCGAAGTGGTGGTAGATCGAGCCGATCGAGACACCGGACCGGTCGTTGATCTCGTCGATGCGGACGGCGGCCTCACCGCCGCGCTCGAGCTGCTCCAGCGCGACCTCGAGGACCCGGTCGCGGGTCCCCCGGGACCGCTCGGCCCGGACCCCCACCGCGTCCTCGACGGCGCCGTCGTCGTCGACCCCCGCCCCGCGCGCGGCCGGGCGGTCCCCCGGATCCGTCATCCCCATGTCGATCCCCCCGCCCCGGGATGCTCGTGCGATCGGGCGACAGCCTACGGCCGGGACGCCGGCCCGGAGCCGACGCGGCCCCGCCCCCGGACACGCGCCGGGTCAGGCGACGAGGGGCAGCAGACCCCGCCGGACCGTCGCGACGCGGTCGGCGACCGGGACCCGCGTGCCGTCGATCTCGGCGAGGAGCGGCGCGAACAGCATCGACTGCACCACCCGCGCCACCGCGCGCGGCGCCAGCTCGGGACGGATCAGCCCCTGTGCCTGCCCGGCCGTCGTGATGTCGACGAGCGCGTCGGTCGCGGCCCCGATGGCGCGCCCCGCCTCGTACCCGAGCGCCGCGCCCCAGCGGGCGGCGACGATCAGGTCCGCCCGCTGCCAGCGCATGCGACGGACCGTCTCGTCCCCCGGTGGTCCGACGGCCCAGGCCGCGACCGCCTCGACCAGTTCCTCGGGACGGGTCACGGCCGCGACGAGGTGCCCGAACGAGCGCACCTCGGCCCGCAGCGTCCGTTCGAGGAGGTCGAGGCGGGCCGCCGCGAGCAGCCCCGCACGATCGCCGAACGTGCGGTGGAACCAGCCCGCCGAGACCCCCTGCTCCTGCCGCAGGCGGGTGACGCTGACGAGGTCGGGACCGCCGGCGACCAGCAGGTCGCGGGTCCGGGCGACCATGCGGACCATGGGCGTCGAGACGTCGGACGTCGCGTCCAGGTCCGCCGAGACGAGGAGGGCGCCGAGCTCCGCCCGACGCTCGGGGGTCAGCGCGAGGGGCGGCGGCAGCGGTGCCGGATCGATGAGCCCGTCGTGGATGCGGCAGGCGACGGCGACCCAGTCCCGGTGCGGCACGGGGCGCGGGTCGAGGTCGTCGAGGAGGCGGACGTGCGCGAGGGCCCGTGAGAACAGCATGATGGAGCGGGGGTGTCCGTCGGGTCCCATCCGACCGGCGTCGCGGTGCGCGGCCAGCACGTCCGCCATGCGGTCGTTGACCCCGCCCAGGACGTCGGTGACGACGGCCCGTAGCTCGGGACGGTCACGGGCGGCGGCGATCGCGTCGGTCAGCGCCCAGACGCCGGCGCGGGCCTCCGGCGTGTCGCGCCCGACGACCTGCGCGCGGGTCACCCGGGCCATGTCCGCGGCGGACGTGACCGCTCGGTACCGGTCGAGCGCGACCCGGACCGGCTCCGCGATGCTGCGCTGCGACCGCACGGCCCGGGCGACGACGCGGAGACGTTCGAGGTCGCCGAAGTGGTGGTACAGCGAACCGGTCGTGACGCCGGAGCGATCGCGGACCGCCTCGACCGTGACGGCGGCCTCCCCACCCTCGTCGAACAGGGCGACCGCGGCCGCGACGCAGGCCTCGACGGTGTCGCGGGACCGGGCCTGGGCGCTCGTGGGCAGCAGCCCGCGGAACGGGTCGATCCCCGCGGCGGGACCCTCGTCGGTGGTCGCACGCGTGCTCACCGGGCGACCGTAGCCCTCCGGCCGGCTCCCGGGGCGGGCGGTAGCGTGCCGCCGACGGGACGACGCCAGGAGCCGACGTGCCGGACCCCATCGCCCCCGAGGACGCCCGGACGGCGCTGGCCGGCGTCCACGTCGCCCTCACGACCCCCTTCGCGCCCGACGGCCGGGTCGACCTCGACGCCCTCACCGCCCACTGCGACGGCCTGCTCGCGGCCGGGATCCGCGGTCTGGTCCCGAACGGGTCGCTCGGCGAGTACGAGTCGCTGACGCCCGACGAGCGGCGCGCCAACGTCGAGGCCGCGGTCGGCGTCGCGCGCGGACGCGGCCTGGTCATCGCCGGCGTCTCGGCGCCGGACTGGCGCACCGCCGCCGGCCACGCCCGCCACGCGCTCGAGGTCGGGGCCGACGCGGTCATGCTGCTGCCGCCGACCAACCACGCTCCGACCGAGCTCGAGCTGGTCGACCACTTCCGCGCGGTCGCGGCCGAGGGGCTGCCGGTCGTCGCGTACAACAACCCGTTCTCGACGCGGACCGACCTGACGCCCGAGCTGATCGCGCGGCTGGCCGCCATCGACGGCGTCATGGCCGTGAAGGAGTTCAGCGGCGACGTCCGCCGGGTCAGCGCCATCCTCGAGCGCGTGCCGCACCTCGCGGTGCTCTGCGGCTCGGACGATCTCGCGCTCGAGTCGGCCCTGATGGGGGCGGTCGGCTGGATCGGCGGCTTCACGGGGGCGCTCCCGTCCGAGACCGTCCGGGTCTGGGAGCTGGGGCGACTCGGCGACGTCGAGGCCGCGCTGCCGGCGTACCGCGCGATGCTGCCGCTGCTGCGCTGGGACGCGACCCCGCGGTTCGTCGAGGCGATCAAGCACACGATCGACCTGCTCGGCGGTCGGGCCGGTGGACCGCCGCGGCCGCCGCGGCGCGTCCTCGACGAGGAGGACCGCGCCGTCGTCGCCGCGCAGCTGGCCGTGGCACGCGCGGCCGGCGGCCGCTGAGCGCCGCCCCCGTGCCGGCGCCGCTCGAGGTCCGGGTGGTCGACAGCCACACCGAGGGCATGCCGACGCGGGTGGTGACCGACGGCGTCGGCGTCCTGCCCGGTGCGACGATGCTCGAGCGCCGCGCCGCGTTCGAGGCCGGACACGACCACCTCCGCACCCTGATGATGTACGAGCCGCGCGGACACGCCGCGATGTCCGGCGCGATCCTCCAGCCCCCGACGCGGCCCGACGCGGACGTCGCCGTGCTGTTCATCGAGGTCTCGGGCTGCCTCGCGATGTGCGGCCACGGGACCATCGGCGTCGCGACCGTGATGGTCGAGACCGGCATGGTCCCGGTCGTCGAACCGGTCACGACCGTGCGCCTCGAGGTCCCGGCCGGGCTGGTCACCGCCGAGGTCGAGGTCGCGGACGGTCGGGCCCGGGCGGTCACCATCACCAACGTCGCGTCGTACGTGCACGCCACCGACGTCGCGCTCGAGGTGGAGGGTCTCGGCGAGGTCGTCGTCGACGTCGCGTACGGCGGCAACTTCTACGCGCTCGTCCCGGCCGAGCGGCTGGGTGTGGGGCTGGCGCCGTCGGACGAGGCCGAGCTGCTGCGGCGGGGCATGGCGGTCGTGCGGGCGGCCGACGCGCAGGTCGCGCCCGTCCACCCGGAGGACCCGCGCATCCGCGGCGTCGAGCACCTGGTGGTGACCGGGCCCGGTGACCCGGGCGGCAGCGGCGGTGACCCCGAGGGGCCCGGCGTCGACGGGACCTCGGCGACCGTCATCCACCCCGGCTGGATCGATCGCTCCCCCTGCGGCACCGGGACGTCGGCGCGGATGGCGCTGCTGCACCACCGCGGCGAGCTGGCGCTGGGGCGGCCGTACGTCCACCGGTCCTTCATCGGGTCGCGGTTCCTCGGTCGCCTCATCGCCGCGACCGAGGTCGCGGGCCGGCCGGCCGTCGTCCCCACGATCCGCGGTCGGGCCTGGATCACGGGCACCGGGACGCTGCGGCTCGACCCGACCGACCCGTTCCCCGCCGGGTTCCTGCCGGCGCTGGGACGCGCGCCGCACCCCGACGACACGACGCACCCGGCCCCCACGGGGACGGGCGGATGAGCGGAGTCCCGACCGAGGCGGACGTCGTCGTGATCGGCAGCGGCGTCGTCGGCGCCGCCTGCGCCTACGAGCTGGCGCTGGCGCTGCAGCGCGTCGTCGTCGTCGACCGCGGGCACCTCACCGCCGGCACGACCGCGTCCGGCGAGGGCAACATCCTCGTCTCGGACAAGCCGCCGGGCCCCGAGCTGGACCTCGCCCGGGCCAGCGCGACGCGGTGGCGGGACTACGCCGGCGAGCTGGCCCGCGGCTTCGAGTACGAGCCGAAGGGCGGGGTCGTCGTCGCGCCCGACGAGGCGCAGCGGGCGGGGCTCCTCGACCTGGTCGCGCAGCACCGGGACGTCGGCCTCACCGTCGACGTCGTCGAGGGCACCGACCTGCGGCTGCTCGAACCGCACCTCGCGCGGGACCTCGACCTCGCCGCCCACTACCCCGACGACGCCCAGGTCCAGCCGGTCCTGGCGTCCTCGGCGCTGCTGGCCGAGGTCCGCGATCTCGGTGGCGACGTCGTCGGCGACTGCGAGGTGCTCGGGTTCGACCACGACGCCGACGGACGCGTCACCGCGGTCCGGACCACCCGCGGCACGATCGCCTGCGGCGCGGTCGTGAACGCCGCCGGCCCCTGGAGCCCCGCGGTGGCGCGGCTGGCCGGCACCGACCTGCCGGTCCGACCCCGGAAGGGGACGCTGCTGGTCACCGAACCGCTGCCGCGGCTGGTCCACCACAAGGTCTACGAGGCCGGGTACGTCGACACGCTGACGGCGGACACGACGACGGCGCAGGTCTCGGCCGTCGTCGAGTCGACGGCGGCCGGCACGATCCTGCTGGGGTCCAGCCGCGAGCTGGCCGGGTTCGACCCGACCGTGGACGTCGCGGTGGTGCGTCGGATCGCCGCCCGGGCCGTCCGGCTTTTCCCGGTGCTGGCCGACGCGGCGCTGCTGCGCACCTACGTCGGGTTCCGCCCCTGGGTCCCCGACCACCTGCCGATCGTCGGGGAGGACCCGCTGGTCCGCGGGCTGTGGCACGCGACGGGCCACGAGGGCGCCGGCATCGGCCTCGCCCCGGCGACCGCGCAGCTGGTCCGGGCCGGGATCACGGCGACGCCGGCGCCGTGCGACCCACTGCCGTTCCGCGTCAGCCGACCGTCGTTGGCCGCCGCGGCGGCACCGGTGGTCCCGGCGTGAGGCGGCCCGATCCCGTC
>JAFMLG010000056.1 GCA_017852335.1 Actinomycetota bacterium
GGCCAGCAGCAGCGCCGCGCCCGCCGCGGGGAGGAGCAGCGGCCCGGGCCGCACGTCCCAGCCCGCGCGGTCGAGCGCCCAGGCCAAGACCGGTGCGCCGAGCAGCACGCCGGTGAGCACGACCGTCGAGCGGGGCGCGACCGCGACGCGGAGCACCGCGCCGACGACCGCGGCCACGACGAGCGCCGCACCGAGGGCGAGGGCCGTCGGCCCGGACGTGACGACGTCGGTCCCGCCCGGCACCAGCGCGACCCACGCCAGCGGATGACCGCCCCGGGCCGGGGCGGTGGCCCGCGTCGCGGCGCGGAGGACGTCGGGCAGGGCCAGCAGCCACGGCCCCAGCAGCGCGACCGGGAGGATCCCGAGCAGGACCGACCGGACCGCGAGGGTCCGCCGCCACCGGCCCGCCGGGACCGCCACGACGGCGTGACCGACGCCGGCGGCGACGAGCAGCGGGACGAGCGGGGCGAGCACCGGGACCGCCGCGACGAGGACGGCCACGACGACGACCGCGGTCGCGAGCCGTCGCCACACGGCGACGACGCCGGCTCCCGGGTCGAGGACGGTCCGCAGCAGCACGACGAGGAGGGGTGCGGCGACGAGGACGGTCAGCGCCGCGAGGTCGCCCTCGCGCACGGCCGCCAGCGCCGGCGGCGACGCCACGTACAGCGAGGCCAGCGCGACGCGGACCGCGGGCCGGCGGGTGACGCCGGCGGCGGCGCGGAGCGCCAGGACCCAGGCGAGGAACGGCGGCAGGAGCAGCAGCGCCCGCGGGACCAGCCCGTCGGGTCCGGGCAGCAGCCACTGCACCAGCCCGACGACCAGCTGGACCGGGGACGGGTCCAGCGCGCTCAGCGTCATGCCGGTGTCCTGCCAGGCCGCGAGGTGGCGGGCGATGAGCCCCTCCCCGGCCGGCAGCGGGACGAGGTCCCCGCCGCGGACGGGGCCGGGCCCGAGGACGTCGCGGAGCCCGACGAGGACGAGGAGGGCGAGGGGCAGCCCGACGGCCCGGGCCGGCGCGGCCGCGATCAGGCGGCGGATGCGCCCGGCCCGGCCGGGGCCGGCGTCCGGTGCGGGCGCGGGCTCGGCGGGGGGCTCCTCGCCCGGCAGCGGGACGTCGCCGGCGAGGCGGTCGGCCAGGGCCTCGAGGTAGGCGCGGAACCGGGGGGTGATGCGGCCGAAAAGCGGGGCCAGCTCGGCGTCGGTGCGGCGGCGCCCGCGCTGGACCCGCCACCGGCGCCGGAGCGTCCCGGGCAGGTGCAGGACGTTCCAGCCCCAGGCCGCCAGCGTGTCCCGGGCGTCGCCGATGCGCCGCGTCAGCAGGAACCCGAGCGTCTTCGCGACGCCGACGACGACGGCCAGCGGCAGGACCACCGCCAGCCGGGCCCGGCCGTGGTTGATCAGCAGCGCGGCGAGCGTGTTCCGCTCGGCCAGGAACCGGGGGCCGAGCTCGGCGACGCTGCCGCCGCGGAGGTGCTCGGCGCCGAGCGCGCCGTGGACGCCGACCGCGGCCGGGACGACCTCGACGTCGTGGCCGGCCAGGGCCGCGCGCCAGCAGAGGTCGAGGTCCTCGCGGAACGCGTGGGTGCGCGGGTCGAGCCCGCCGAGCTCGGCCAGGACGCGGCGGCGGACGAGCATCCCCGGCGTCCCGACGAACAGGACGCGACCGCGCTCGTCGTGCTGGCCCTGGTCGCGCTCGTCGGGGTCCAGCCCGTCGTCGACGCGGCCGGTCAGGTCGATCGTGGCCCCGACCGCCTGGAGCCCGTCCGCGGGATCGCGCCACCGCAGCTTCGGCCCGACGACGGCGACCCGGGGGTCCGCCGTCAGCGCCGCGGCGAGGTGCGCCACCGCGTCGGGCGCGAGGACCAGGTCGTCGTGCAGCAGGAGGACGAGGTCGTCGTCGGCCTCCTCCGGGGTCCGGCCGGCCCGGGCGTCCCGGGCCGCGAGGGCGTCGAGCCCCAGCGCCACACCGCCGGCGAACCCGAGGTCGACGTCGGCCGTGACGACCCGGTCGGGTCCGAGCCGTTCCGCGAGGAGGGTCCGCGTCCCGTCGGTGCTGGCGTTGTCGACGGCCAGCGCCTCGACGTGCGGATGGGTCTGGGCCGCGAGGGCCGCGACGGCCTCCGGGAGCTCGGGCGCACCGCCGTGGGTGACGAGGATCGCGACGACGCGGGGCACGTCCTGCACGTTGACGCGCTCCCCGTCGCCCTGCCCGACCGTGGACCGGCCCGGACGCTAGCGGCGGGGCGCCCGCGGCCCGGGGGCCGCGCGGGCGGCCGTCAGGCCGAGAGGCGGGTGCTGCGCAGCCCGGTCACGCGCTTGGCGCGGCGGCGCTCCCGCTCGGAGAGGCCGCCCCAGATGCCGAACCGCTCGTCGTTGCGGAGCGCGTAGTCGAGGCACTCGGCCCGGACCGGGCAGGCGGCGCAGATGCGCTTCGCCTCGCGTGTCGAGCCGCCCTTCTCGGGGAAGAACGCCTCGGGATCGGCGTCGAGGCAGCGCGCCTCGAGCATCCAGTCGCGGTCCTCCTCCGCGTCGATGCCGGGACCGCCGGCGGCGAGGCCGGCGAGGGCGGGGTCGGTGCGCAACGGGGACTCCTATGCGGGGGGACGACGACCGTGGAACTCCACGGGTGTGATTCTGCCGCGCCGCACGGGGGTGTCAAGTCGGGACCCGCGAGGGGTGGGGAGGACGACCGGTCCCGACCACCACCGGTGGTGGTCGGGTGGGGGGGTCGTCAGGCGAGGGCGTCGAGGGCCTCGCGCAGCCGGAGGAGCCCGTCGCGGAGGCGGGACTTCGCGGTCCCCTCGGGGATCCCGAGGACCCGGGCGACGTCCCGGTAGGTGTGGCCGGCGAAGTAGGCCAGTTCGATCGCCTCGCGCTGGCGGTCGCTGAGGCCGGCGAGGGCGCGCCGGACCTGCCAGTGCTCGAGCCGGAGCTCGACCTCCTCCGCGACGACGTCGCGGTCCCGGTCCTGGCTGCGCCGGGCGACCCGGTCGTCGCGGTCCCGGCCGGCCTGCTCGCTGCGGACGCGGTCCACGGCCCGCCGGCGGGCCAGGGTCGCGACCCAGGCGGCCACGCTGCCCCGCGCGGGGTCGAACCGGTCCGCCTTCCGCCAGACCTCGGTCAGGACCTCCTGCGCGACCTCCTCGGCCATCGCGGGGTCGCGGAGGACCCGCTCGGCGGTCCGGACGACGCGGGGCCGGAAGGCGTGGACGAGGGCCGCGAAGGCGGCCTCGTCGCCGGCGGCCGCGGCCACGAGGAGGTCCTCGGGCGCGACGTCGGCGACCGCGGTGCGGGGCAGGACGGCGCTGGCCACGGCACCTCCACGGCACCCCCCGGCCGGCGTCCGCGGACGGCGGGGCGACGGGTGGCAGCGTGCCACCGTGTGGAGGTTATGTCAAGCTATCTGTGGAGGTTCCGGTGAGGCTCGGGATCCGCCGCGGCGGGGCCGGGGAGTAGTCCGTCAGGCGCTGCCGGGCCGGCCGGCCGACGGCCGCGGCGGCCGCCTCCAGCGCCTCCGGGGTCTGCCGCACGCCGTGGGACGACCCCGCCATCCGCGAGATCGTCTCCTCCATCAGCGTCCCGCCGAGGTCGTCGCAGCCGCCCTCCAGCAGCGGCCCGGAGTTCTCGAGGCCGAGCTTCACCCAGGAGAGCTGCACGTGGTCGATCGCCCCGGCCAGCAGCAGCCGGGCCAGGGCGTGGACCCGGCGGTCCTCCTCGAACGTCGAGCCCGGTCGGGCGACGCCGGCGAGGTAGATCGGGGCCAGCTGGTGGACGAACGGGAGCGGGACGAACTCGGTGAACCCGCCGGTGTCCTCCTGGATGCGGCGGAGCAGCTTCAGGTGGGCGACCCAGTGCCGCGGCGCGTCGACGTGGCCGTACATCATGGTCGACGTCGACGGGATGCCGAGCGCGTGCGCGGTCGTGACGACCTCGACCCACTGCGCCGCCGGCAGCTTCCCCTTCGTCAGCACCCACCGGACCTCGTCGTCGAGGATCTCGGCCGCGGTGCCGGGGATCGAGCCGAGCCCGTGCCGCCGCGCCTCCTCCAGCCACTCGCGGACGCCGACGCCCAGCCGCGTCGCGCCCATCACGACCTCCATCGGGCTGAAGGCGTGGACGTGGAGGTCCGGCACGCGACCCTTCACCGCGTCGAGGATCGCGAAGGCGTGATCGCCCGGGAGGTCCGGGTGGATGCCGGACTGGATGCAGACCTCGGTCGCGCCGGCGCGCCACGCCTCCTCGGCGCGGTCGGCGACCTCCTCGAGCGACAGCGTGTACGCGTCGGGGTCGTCGCGGCGCTGGGCGAAGGCGCAGAACCGGCAGCCGACGTAGCAGACGTTCGTCGCGTTGATGTTCCGGTTGACGACGTAGGTGACCTCGGGGCCGACGCGCTCGGCCCGGACCTCGTCGGCCGTGCGCGCCAGCGCCGCGAGCTCGACGCCCGTGGTCGCGAGCAGCAGCAGGGCCTCGGCGTCGTCGAGGACCGTCCCGCGGGCGGCCCGGGCCAGCGCGGCCGCGACGTCACGGCGGATCCGCGACCGCGGTGGCGCCTCCGGCCGCACCACCGCCGCCCCCGCCGGATCGGACCCGAGCACGTCGGCCGCGACCGCGTGGACGTCACCGAACACGGCCCGGTGCACGGCGTCCTCGGCGGCCGCGGAGCGGGCGTTGCGCCCGTCGGCCGCCGTCCCGGCCTCCTCGCCCTCGGCCGCCTCCACGACCCCGCGCATCGCGGCCGACATCCCGTGCGGCGCGACGACCGGGTCCTGCCACGGCACGCCGACGGGACGCGTCGACGGGTCCGCGAGGCCGTCGGGGCCGGCCAGCGCCGCGACGGGGGCGCGCATCCGGCCCGCGAGCCACGGGTCGGGCGTCGTGACGTACTCGGGGTACGCGGTCAGCCGCTCGACCAGGGCGAAGCCGGCCTCGGCGGTGACGGCGGCCAGCCGCTCCAGCTGCGGCCACGGCGCCTCGGGGTTCACGTGGTCCGGGGTGATCGGCGAGACGCCGCCCCAGTCGTCGATGCCGGCGGCGAGCAGCCGGGGCAGGTCGCGCGGCGAGAGGTTCGGCGGCGCCTGCAGGTGGACGGTCGGCCCCAGCAGGACCCGTGCGGCCGCCACGGACGCGACCAGGTCGTCGGCGTCCGGCTCGGGATGGGCGTGCATCGCGGTGCCGGGCTTCGCCCGGAAGTTCTGGACGATGACCTCCTGCAGGTGCCCGTGCCGCCGGTGCGTCGCGCGCAGGGCCAGCAGCGTGTCGACCCGCTCCTCGGGCCGCTCACCGATCCCGATCAGCATCCCGGTCGTGAACGGGATCGCGAGCCGGCCCGCGTCCTCGAGGGTGGCCAGCCGCGGCGCCGCCCGCTTCGTCGGGGCGCGGTGGTGGGCGCCGCCCCGCTCGTGCAGCCGGTCGGCGACCTGCTCGAGCATGATCCCCATCGACCCGGCGACCGGCCGGAGCGTCGCCAGCTCCTGCCAGGACATCAGGCCGGGGTTCAGGTGCGGGATCAGCCCCGTCGCCTCGATGACCAGGATGGCGACGGCGCGGAGGTACTCGAGGGTCGTGGCGTACCCGCGGGCGTCCAGCCACTCGCGCGCGGCCGGCCACCGCTCCTCCGGACGGTCACCCAGCGTGAACAGCACCTCACGGCAGCCCGCGGCCGCACCGGCCCGCGCGATCTCGAGCACCCGGTCGGGGGCGAGGAAGGCCGGCACGTCCTCCCGGGGCGCCTCGGCGAAGGTGCAGTACCCGCAGGCGTCGCGGCAGAGGTGCGTCAGCGGGACGAAGACCTTGCGCGAGTAGGTGATCCGCGGCCGCCCGTCCGTCGCCCGACCCCACGCGCCCTCGCGGTACCACGGCGCGGCGGCCCGGACCCGGTCGGCGACGGCGACGAGACGGTCGAGGTCGTCACCGCGGGCGGTCATCAGCGCCGCGGCCTCGGCCCGCGTTAGCGCGCGGCCGTCCTCGGCCCGGCGCAGCGCGCGCGGCAGCGTCCGCGCGAGCACCGCCGGGTCGAGGGCGGCGTCCTCGGTCACGACACCACGGGGAGCAGGGCCGGGGCCCGCTGGTCCTCGGGCAGGCGGTCGGCCGGCCACCGCTTCCGCGAGACGGTGGAGAGCTTCGCGAGCAGGCCCATGGCGACCGGGTCGTCCTCGCCGGGCCGGACCTCGACCAGGCCGGCGTCGATGACGCCCTTCATCCACTCCTCGCCCCGGGCCGTCCGGACGACCGCCAACGTCCAGTTGTCGTCCGCCCCGATGCCGCCGCAGGAGATGTCGGCGTGCTGGGCCGCGAAGTCCGGGCAGAGCCGGCACCCCTCCCGCGTGTACGGGTGGAACAGCTTCAGGGGGATCTCGGTGTAGCCGCCGTCGCGGGTCCAGACCTGGAACACGCCCTTGATGTTGATCTTGACGACGTCGGCGATGTCGATGCCGTGGTCCGCCAGCACCTGCCGCTGGCCCTCGTAGGTGAACGTCTTCGAGCAGAGGAGCCCGAGGGTCAGCGCGATGCGGCGCGCGTACTTGTTCACCTTCCGGGCCGGCAGGCTGGCGTTGATCGAGGCCTGGCAGGACATCCCCACGAGCGCGAGCTCCTTCAGCCCCCGCTCCTCGGCCTCGGCCATCGCCAGCGGGGTCGCCGCGTAGGTGTACCGCGAGCCGGCGGCGGCGAGGACCTCCTCCCGCGTGGTCACGACCGTCGGGACGACGTCGAACGGCCCCCGACCCGAGTCCTCGATGCGCGACGTCAGCGCGCCCTCGATCCGGCCCTCCCGCAGCCCCCAGACCAGGAGCGCCGAGACGAGCCCGCCGTCCTGCCCGACCTCCGCGATGGCGGCGTCGGTCGTCCGGGCCAGCAGGATGGACCGGGCCACGCCCGAGACCTCGTCGGCCCCGCGGACCCGGCCGAACAGGGTCTCGTCGAGCTCGCTCTCCCAGGCCCGGAACCGGGGGCAGGCCCGGGTGCAGATGTCGCAGCCCCGGTCCCCGATGACGCACTCGTCCTTGCCCATACCCTCCCCGACCTGGACGGGGAAGTAGTCGTCCGTGTAGCCGAGGACGTCACGGGGGCAGGCCATCACACAGGCGGCGCACCCCGTGCAGAGGCCGGTGTCGACGACCTCGCGGTACAGCTCGCGCCAGTGCACCTCGCCCATGCGGAGGCCTCCTCGGTCGACCCTCGGCGTCCGGGACGTCGGGCGGCACGCTAGGGGGCTCCCGGGACCCGTCCGTAGCATACGGACGTTCGTCCGTACGCAGGGCCGCCGATGCTGACCGTCCTCGCCGGCGGGGTCGGCGCCGCGCGGTTCCTCCGCGGCCTGCTCCGCGTCGTCCCCCCGGAGCGGGTCACCGCCGTCGTCAACGTCGGCGACGACGTCACGCTCCACGGGCTCCGGATCTGCCCGGACCTCGACTCCATCACCTACACCCTGGCCGGGCTGGTCCACCCGGTCCAGCAGTGGGGCCGCGCCGACGAGCGGTTCACCGTCCGCGACGAGCTGACCCGGCTCGGCGACGCGCCGTGGTTCACGCTCGGCGACCGGGACCTCGCGCTCCACCTCCACCGGACCGGACGGCTCGCGGCGGGCGCGACGCTCTCGGCGGTCACCGCCGACGTCGCCCGGGCCCACGGCCTCGGGCTGACGCTGCTGCCCGTGACCGACGACCCCGTCACGACCCGCATCCGGACCGTCGACGGCCGGGACCTCCACTTCCAGGAGTGGTGGGTCCGCGAGCGGGCCGGCGCGGACGTCGCGGCCGTCACGTTCGCCGGGGCCGACGCGGCGACACCGGCCCCCGGGGTGGTCGAGGCCCTCGCCACGGCCGAGGCGGTGCTCGTCGCGCCGTCGAACCCGGTCGTCTCGATCGGTCCGGTCCTCGCCGTCCCCGGGGTCACCGCCGCCCTCGCCGCGACCCCCGCCCCGGTCGTCGGGGTCTCCCCCGTGATCGGCGGTCGCGTCGTGCGCGGCATGGCGGACCGGCTCCTGCCCGCGGTCGGCGCCGTGACGTCGGCGGCCGGCGTCGCGCGGTGGTACGGCGCCCGGCGGGACGGCGGACTGCTCGACGGCTGGGTGATCGACACCGCCGACGCCGCCGACCTCGCCGAGCTCGCCGACCTCCCGCTGCGCACGGCGGCGACCGACACGCTGATGGACGACCCGGACGTCGCGGCCGCGCTGGCGCGGACCTGCCTCGCCGTGGCCGGGGTGACCCCGTGACCGCCGGCGGCGCCGTCCGGCTCGAGGTCGTCGCACTGCCGACGGCGCACCGGTTCCGTCCCGGCGACGACCTCGCCGCGGTCCTGCTGGCCACGGTCGCGGCCGCCGGGACGGCGCTGGCGGACGGGGACGTGGTCTGCGTCGCGTCGAAGGTCGTCGCGCGCGTCGAGGACGCGGTCCTCCCACCGCCCGAGGGGGCGGCCGCCGATCCCGACGCCGCGACCCGGGCGCTGGCCCGCGACCGCGCGGCCGCGATCGTCGTCGACGGGCCGCGCGTGCTCGTGACCCGGACCCCGCACGGGTTCGTCGCCGCGAACGGCGGGATCGACCGGTCCAACGCCGGCGGGGACTGGCTCGACCTGCCGACGGACCCCGACGCCAGCGCCGCGGCCCTCCGCACGGCGCTGCGGGACCGGACCGGCCGGGACGTCGGGGTCGTCGTGACCGACACGTTCGGCCGACCCTGGCGGCTCGGGCAGACCGACGTCGCGCTCGGCGTGGCCGGGACGGCGGCGCTGCGCGACGAGCGCGGCGGGCGCGACCTCGACGGCCGCCCCCTCGAGGTCACCGTCGCCGCGGTGGCGGACGAGGTCGCCGGTGCGGCGGACCTCGTCCGGACGAAGGCCGGCGGCGCGCCGTTCGTCCTGGTCCGGGGCCTGCCGGACGGACCGGCCGGGACCGGCCGCGACCTCGTCCGCCCCGAGGACGAGGACGAGTTCCGGGTCGGCGGGGCGACCGCGGTCCGGGCCGGACTGGCCGGCCGGCGGACCGTCCGGTCCTTCGCGCCCGACGCGCCCGTA
>JAFMLG010000057.1:0-4555 GCA_017852335.1 Actinomycetota bacterium
GCTGTCGCCCGGTGCGGTCGCGGTCGTCCCGGTCGACGTCGCGGCCGGCGGGACGACCTGGGTCGGCTGGGCCGACGCCCCCGTGGTCGCCTGGCGCGAGTGGCGCCGTCCGGCCGCCCCGGGGCTGCCCCGCGGCCGGGGCGTCGGCGCCTGCGTCGGCGCCGAGGCGACGACGTGGCACGTCGTCGGGCTCCGGACCGACGGCGGCTCCGAGGCCGTGCTGCGGTTCGCGAACCCGTACGCGGTCGACGCGACGCTGGCGGTGACGCTCGTCACGACCGAGGGCGCGGTCGCGCCGATCGCGCTCCAGAACCTCTCCGTCCCGGCCGCGGGCACCGCGGAGCTCCGCGTCAACGACCACGTCCCCGAGCGGCCGGACGTCGCGGCGATCGTCCGGGTGACCGCCGGCCGGGCCGCGGTCGAGGGGCTGCAGCTCGCGCTGGCCGGCGTGGGCGGCGTCGACGGCGTCGCCCTCGTCCCGGCCGCGACCGCGCCGGCCCCGGCCTGGACGCTGCCCTGGGTCCCCGGGGGGGACGGCACCGCGACCACCGCCTGGGCCTGGGTCCTGAACCCGTCGGAGCGGGACGTCGAGCTCGAGGTCACCGTCCACGGTGCGGACGGACCCGAGCTCCCCCCCGGCGCCGAGGCCGTCGTCGTCCCGGCCGGCCGGCTCGTCCGCGTCGACGCCGCCGAGCTGGTGCCGGCGGGGGCGGACGCGGTGGGGGTCACCCTGCGGTCACCGACGGACCCGGTGGTGGTCGGGGGCGGCCTCGTCGTCGATCCCGGGGACCCGGCCGGATCCGGCATCGCGGCGCTCCCCGCCGTGCCGGCCGGCGACCGCGGCTGGCTCCTCGCCGGTCGTCAGGGCGAGGACCGGACCACGACGGTCCGGCTCGTGAACGTCGACGCCGAGGACGCCACCGTCGCGCTGGAGCTGCGCGCCCCGGGCGGCGCGGTCCGGGCGCTCCCGCCGGTCGCCGTCCCCGCCGGGGCGATGCGGTCGGTGCCCGTCCCGGTCGACCCGGGGGCCGGCTGGGCGCTCGAGGTCGTGGCGGACGGCGAGCTCGTCGCGGCCGTCACCGGACGGGGGAGCGGGGCGCCCGAGCCGGTCGCCGCGGCCGGCGTGCCGTCCGCGGCGTGGCGGAGCGGCGGGTCGGGGCTGGTCGACGTCCGGCGCGACGGCTGGACCCTGACGCCGGCGGGCTAGTCGGACCGGGGGACCGGGCCGCCGTGGCGGCTCAGCCCCAGCCGAGCTCGTCGAGCCGGTCGTCGTCGATGCCGAAGTGGTGCGCGACCTCGTGGATGACCGTGTGCCGCACCAGGTCGGAGAGGTCGCGGCGGTTCCGGGCCCGGGCCTCGAGCGGCCGGCGGTACAGCGTGATCCGGTCCGGGTGGAGCGGCGGGTGCAGCGGATCCCGCTCCGGCCGCGGCACGCCCTCGTACAGGCCGAGCAGGACCTCGTCCCCCGCGCCGATCGGGTCCGGCGGCGGGACGTCCTCGACCCGGACCTGGACGTGCTCGAGGTAGGGGAGGAAGCCGCGGGGCAGCCCGGCCAGCGCGTCGTCGACGAGTCGGACGAACCGCTCGGCGCTGGTCGCGCGGGCGCCGTCCACCGGCCGCCGGCGGCGGTCGACGTCGCGGCGCCGATGCCGGGCGTGGCGGTCGCGCATGCGGCGGACGCTACCGGTGCGCCGTCCGGGGCGACCGGCGGCCGCGCGTCCTTGCCGAACCACAACGGTGCCGTTTAGCGTCGGCGCGTGCGTCCGTCGTCCTCGGCTCCCGTCGTCGCCGCCCCCGGGGCGGTGATGCGCCGCTGCGTCCGTCCCGCCTGCGGTCGCACCGCCGTGGTGACGCTGCGGTTCGACTACGCCGCCCGCGAGGTCACCATCGACCCGTTGGCGGCCCGGTCCGGCCCCGAGGCGTACGACCTCTGCGTCCGACATGCGGCGCGCTCCGGGGCCCCCACCGGGTGGTCCCTGCGCGACCGCGCCCCGTCGCGGGGCCCCGCGACGGAGCCGGCACCACCGGTCGGCCCACCGGCGGATCACGGCGTGGACCGCCTCGCGGCCGCGCTGTGCGCCGTCCCGGGGGCCGTCTCCGAGGACGTCCCCGACGCCGTCCCGTCGGGGGCCGACCGGTCGGTGCCCACACGCCTCCGCGACCTGCTCGGCGCGACCGGCCCCGCGCCGGCACCGGTCGCCGGACCCGGGCCGACGCCGGCCCCCGTGCCGGCGCCGGCCCCGTCCGCCGGGTCCGCCGTCGACGGGGCTCCGCGGGTCGCGCGGGCGCTCCGTCTCACGCCGGATCCGCGTCCGGACGTGTGGTGCGCCGACCTCGTGCCGGCCGGGCCGGCGGACGCCCACCGTTAGGCTCGCCGCCGCCCTCACGGGCGCGCGGACCGGACGGGGTGCGGGTGGCTGACGGCGACGCGGCGGTCCTCGGCCGGATCGTGAAGGCGTACGACGTCCGCGGCCGCGACGACGAGCTGACCCCCGCGGTGGCCGCGGCCCTCGGCGACGCCGTCGCCCGCGAGCTCGCGGAGCCCGGCGGCGAGCTGCTCGTCGGACGAGACATGCGGCCCTCGTCCCCGGCCCTGGCCGCCGCGTTCGCGGACGCGGTCCGCCGCGCCGGCGTCGGCGTGGTCGACCTCGGGCTGGTCTCGACCGACGCGGTGACGTTCGCCTCGGGCGAGCTGGGACTGCCCGGCGCCATGTTCACCGCGAGCCACAACCCCGCCGGGTGGAACGGGCTGAAGCTCTGCCGCGCCGGCGCCGTCCCCGTCGCCATCGACACCGGCCTCGCCGCCGTCCGGGACCGGGCCGCGACGGGTCCCGGGCCGGCCGACCCGCGTCCCGGCGGCCACCGCGTCCTCGACGTCATGCCGCGGTTCGCCGCCCACGTCCGGGGCTTCGTCGACACCGCCCGCCTCGCGGGGCTGCGGGTCGCCGTGGACGCGGGCAACGGCATGGGCGGGCTGGTCTGGCCGGCCGTGACCGACGGGCTCGGCATCGGGACCGTGCCGCTGTTCCTCGAGCTGGACGGGACGTTCCCGAACCACCCCGCCGACCCGCTCGACCCGGCGAACCTCGCCGATCTGGCGCGGGCGGTCGTCGCCGAGGACTGCGCGGTCGGGCTGGCGTTCGACGGCGACGCCGACCGGATGTTCGCCGTCGACGCGACGGGCGCGCCGGTCGACTCGTCCCTGGTCGGCGCGGTCGTCGCGACGCGGACGCTCGCGCGCGAGCCCGGCGCGACGGTGCTGCACAACGTCGTCTGCTCCCGGGACGTGCCCGAGGCGATCCTCCGCGCCGGCGGGACACCGGTCCGGACCCGGGTCGGGCACTCCTTCATCAAGGCCGAGATGGCCCGGACCGGGGCGGCACTCGGACTGGAGCACTCGGGCCACTACTACTTCCGCGACAACCACCGCGCCGACTCGGGGATCATCGCGGCACTGCTGCTCCTCGAGGCCGTCGCCGAGGCGGGGTCGCTCGCCGCCGCCGTCGCGCCGTTCGCGACCCGCGTCCGGTCCGGCGAGCGCAACCACCGCGTCGCGGATCCGGCCGCCGCGATCGAGGTCGTCGCCGCCGCGTACGCCGACCGGCCCCAGGACCGTCTGGACGGGCTGACCGTCGACCTCGGGCCGGCCTGGTTCAACCTCCGGCCCTCGAACACCGAACCGCTGCTGCGCCTGAACGCCGAGGCGCCCGACCCCGACGCGCTCGCCGCGGTGCTCGCCGACGTCGGCGGGCACCTCGCCGCCGCCTGAGGAGCCACCATGCTCGACGAACGCCTGCTCCGCATCCTCGTCTGCCCCGCCTGCCGGGCCCCGCTCGAGTACAAGGACCGGCGCAAGGTCCTGATCTGCACCGGATGCGGGCACCGCTACGAGGTCCGGGACGGCATCCCGATCCTGCTGCCGCCGACGGCGGCCGAGTCGGACGCCGACGCCGCGGACGCCGACGCCGCCGACGGGGACGTCGACGCCGGGGTCGCCGAGGACTGAGCCCGTCGTCCCCCGTCGCCCGATCCCCCGTGGCGGCGGCGGGGGCGCCGCGGTCCGCTGCACGGGTGCTCGACCTGCTGCTCCCGCCCCGCTGTCTCGCCTGCCGCGTCCGCGCCGACGAGCCGTGGTGCGACGCCTGCCGGGCGGCCGTGCACGAGCTGCCCCCGGGCTGCCCCCGGTGCGCGGGACCGGCCGTCCGGGGGCACCCGTGCTGGCCGCCCTCCGCCCCCGTCGACGCCGTCGTCGCCCGGTACGCGTACGAGGGCCCGGTCGCGGCCGCGATCGTGGCGGCGAAGGTCGGCGGGGCGCACCGCGGCTGGACCGGGCTGGCCGCCGGGCTGGCCCCGCGGCTGGCCGGGGTCGAGGTCGACCTCGTGACCTGGGTCACCACCGTCCCGGCCCGCGTCCGCACCCGCGGCCGTGACCACGCGGCGGTCCTCGCGGCGGCCGTCGCCCCGGTCCTCGGGGCGCCGGTCGTCCGGACGCTCCGCGTCGTCGCGACGTCGGCGCATCCGGAGGACCTGCGCCCCGTGCGCCGCCCGGACGGCG
>JAFMLG010000057.1:4636-8867 GCA_017852335.1 Actinomycetota bacterium
CGGCGGCGGTGACCGTGGTGGTGCTGGCCCGGGCCGGCGCCCACGCGCTCGGGCCGGATCCGACCCGGACGCCGGTCCGTCCGGCCTGAGACGGCCGACCCGACGCGCCCCGGGCTCGGCCGAGGGGGCGTCCGGGCCCGGCCCGCCGTCGTCGACAGGCGCCTCGACCGGCCGTCGGGCGCGGGGTCCCGCGGCGTACCCTCGCCCGCACCGCCGTCCCGGACCCGGGGGTCCCGATGCTCGACCGTCTGCTGCGCCTCGGTGAGGGGCGCGAGGCGAAGCGGTACCACGCGGTCGTCACCGCGGTCGACGCCGCCGGGCCCGGGATCGAGTCCCTGACCGACGCCGAGCTCCGGGCGCGGACCGACGCCCTCCGCGCCCGGCTGGCCGACGGCGCCACCGCCGACGACGTCCAGGTCGAGGCCTTCGCCGTGGTCCGCGAGGCGGCCTGGCGGGTCCTCGGCCAGCGGCCGTTCGACGTCCAGGTCTTCGGCGCCGCGGTCCTGCACGCCGGGAACATCGCCGAGATGCGGACCGGCGAGGGCAAGACCCTGACCTCGACCATGCCCGTCTACCTCAACGCCCTGACCGGACGCGGCGTCCACGTCGTCACCGTCAACGAGTACCTCGCCCGCCGCGACGCCGAGTGGATGGGCCGGGTGCACGCCTTCCTCGGGCTCGAGGTCGGCGTCGTCGTCTCGGGCCAGTCCCAGGACGAGAAGCGGCGGGCGTACGGCGCGGACATCACCTACGGCACCAACAACGAGTTCGGCTTCGACTACCTCCGCGACAACATGGTCCTGGACCGCGCCCGACAGGTGCAGCGGGGGCACCACATGGCGCTGGTCGACGAGGTCGACTCGATCCTCGTCGACGAGGCGCGGACGCCGCTCATCATCTCGGGGCCGGCGGCGCAGTCGGCCGAGCTGTACCAGGTGTTCGCGCGCCGGGTCGTGCCGAACCTCGTCCGCGGCCGCGACGGGACGAGGCCGGGCGAGCAGGACGGCGACTACCTCGTCGACGAGGCGAAGCGGACCGTCGCGGTCACCGAGGCCGGCATCGAGAAGACCGAGCGGCTGCTCGGCATCGACGACATGTTCGAGTCGGTCAACACGCCGCTGCTCCACCACCTCCAGAACGCGCTCCGCGCCCGCGACCTGTACCGCCGGGACCGCGAGTACGTCGTGGTCGACGGCGAGGTCCGGATCGTCGACGAGAACACCGGCCGCGTCCTCGCCGGTCGGCGGTACTCGGAGGGGCTGCACCAGGCGATCGAGGCGAAGGAGGGCGTCACCGTCCGCGACGAGAACCAGACCCTCGCGACGATCACCCTCCAGAACTACTACCGGACCTACGAGCGGCTGGCCGGCATGACGGGGACGGCGAAGACCGAGGAGGTCGAGTTCCAGGAGATCTACGGCCTCGGGGTCGTCGAGGTGCCGACGAACCGCGACGTCGTCCGGGCCGACCACGCCGACGTCATCTACAAGACCGAGGCCGCGAAGTTCGACGCCGTCGTCGAGGAGATCGCCGAGCGACACGACCGCGGGCAGCCGGTCCTCGTCGGGACGACGTCGGTCGAGCGGTCCGAGCGGCTCTCGGGGCTGCTGACGCGGCGGGGGATCCGCCACGAGGTCCTGAACGCCAAGAACCACGCCCGCGAGGCCGACATCGTCGCACAGGCGGGACGCCTCGGCGCCGTGACCGTCTCGACGAACATGGCCGGCCGCGGCACGGACATCATCCTCGGCGGCAACCCCGAGCAGCACGCCCAGCGCGCCGTCCTCGAGCTCGGGCCCGACGCCGACGCGGAGGAGCGGGCCCGTGTCGTCGCGGCGGCCCGGGCCCGGTACGAGGCGGAGTTCGCGGCCGAGGGCGAGGAGGTCCGGGCCGCGGGCGGGCTGGCCGTCATCGGGACCGAGCGGCACGAGTCCCGCCGCATCGACAACCAGCTCCGCGGCCGGTCGGGCCGCCAGGGCGACCCGGGCGAGAGCCGGTTCTTCCTCTCGCTCGAGGACGACCTGATGCGGCTGTTCAACGCGTCGGCGGTGGACCGGATCATGACCCGGCTCCGCATCCCCGACGACGTCCCCATCGAGGCCGGGATGGTCACGAAGGCCGTCGCGAACGCGCAGCGTCAGGTCGAGAGCATCAACTTCGACCGCCGGAAGAACGTCCTGAAGTACGACGACGTCCTGAACGAGCAGCGCAAGGTCGTGTACGGCCAGCGTCAGCGGCTGCTCGACGCCGACGAGGCGTTCGTGACCGACCTCGCCGAGCGGTACCTCGACGACGCGGTCGGGGACCTCGTCGACGAGCACTGCCCCGAGGGCGCGTTCCCCGAGGACTGGGACCTCGACGGACTCGCGAGCCGGCTGCGCGCGATGTACGACGGCCTGCTCGACGTCACCGCGGTCGACCCCGACGCCGTCGACCGGGAGACGCTGCTCGCCGACGTCCGCGCCGACGCCCGGGCCGCGCTGGCGCGCCGCGGCGAGGAGGTCGGTGGCCCCGCCGTCCTCCACGAGCTCGAGCGCCGCGTCGTCCTCAGCGTCATCGACCGGAAGTGGCGCGAGCACCTCTACGAGATGGACGCGCTCCGGGACGGCATCGGGCTGCGCGCGGTCGGCCAGCGGGACCCGCTGACCGAGTACCAGCGCGAGGCGTACGACTCCTTCGCCGCGATGATGTCCGGTGTGAAGGAGGAGGCGATCACCTTCGTGATGCGCGTCCCCGTCGAGCGGGAGGGCGGCGCGGCGGCACCGGCCGGCGCGACCGGCGCCGGCCCGCTCGGCTCGGCCCGCCGGGCGGTCCCGCTGGCGCAGGTCATGGGCGGAACCGGGGTCCGGACCTCGGGTCCGTCCGAGCCGGCCGCGGCCCGGACCGCGACGCGCACCGCCGAGGAGCGCGTCGGCCGGAACGAGCCCTGCCCCTGCGGCAGCGGCCGGAAGTACAAGCGCTGCCACGGCGCCGCCTGACGCCGACGCGTCGTCGCATCGGCGCCGGGCGTCGCCCGGGCCCCGCGGCCGGATCCGGACCCGTGGTCAGTCGCGGGTCGGCGGCCGGACCGGCGTCCCGTCGCTCGTACCGTCCGTCCGGCCCGGTCGGCGGCCGGCCGGATGCAGCCCCGCCTCCGGTGGGACGAGCTCCACGATCCGCCACGCCGCCCCGTCGTGCTCGACGCGGGCGGCGACCGCGATCGCCCGGGCCCCGACCCCGACGGTGACCGCGGCCTCGTAGGCGCCGGCCGTCGGCTGCATGCCCCGCACGGCGATCAGCCGCACCGGGGCGACGCGGTGACCCGGACCCCGCCGTCCGCTCCTCGCGACCCGGTGGATGCGCCGCCGGGCGGCGGGGGTCGCGACGGCGTCCAGCGTCCGGGTCGGCCGCATGCCCTGGCCCATCTCGACGAGCACCACCGCGAGCGCCCCCACCCAGGCGGCGAGCCGCTCGACGTCCACGTCCTCGGGCTGCGGGGGTGCGGTCCCCCCGGTCCGATGCTGCTCCATGCCCCTCCCCCCTCTAGGGGACTCCCGTCCCCCGGTCCCAGCCCGCCGCCGGATGCAGCGGGAGGCCTGCCACGACGAAGCGGTCGAGGTGCCACCGCAGCCAGACCGTCGGTCCCGGTCCCGCGCCGTCCGCCCCGTCCGGGGGACGGGCGAGGAACGGCCAGCCGTCCGTGGCCTCGAGGACGAACGGCGTCCCGGCGAGCGGCGATCCGACGGCGGCCAGGGCCGTCGCCGCCGCGGCCCGCAGCGCGGCGTCGTCGAGCGGACGCCCCACCGGGACGTCCGGGTCCAGGCGGGGGCCGGGGAGCCACCACGGGGACCCCGCCACGCGGACCCCGGACGGGCCGAGGTGGACGGGGACGGCGAGCCGCCGGGCCCGGACCGCGCCGTCCGTCCCGTCCGCCCCGGGGACGGGCGCGCCCGGCCCGACCAGCAGCGTGACGACCGCCGCCCCCGGGCCCGGCTGCTCGACGGCCTCGACCGCGACGGCCGTCGACGCCCCGACCTCGGCCCGGGCGACCAGGACCGCGAGGGCGGCGGCCGTCCCGAGGTCCTCCCCGTCGCGCCACCCGCCGCGGACCTCGACCAGGCGGAGGTCCGGCGCCGCGTCGGGCGTCGTGGCCGGTGCGGGTCCGTCGGCCGTCCCGGGCGCCGCCGGGTCGGGATCGGCGGCCCCGGGTCCCGCCCCCGGTCCCGCGGCCGGTCCCGCCCCCGGTCCCGCG
>JAFMLG010000007.1 GCA_017852335.1 Actinomycetota bacterium
CGACCGGCGCTGGTCTACGGTTCGGGGACGCTAGCGGCCCCGCGCGGCCGCTCCGACGGGGGACGCGGGGGCCGACGATGGGGACGGGACGGGACGCACGGGGGGCCGCCGCCGGCGTCGTCGCCGCCGCCGCCGAGGACCTGATCGCGCTGAGCCACGGCGTCCACACCGACGCCGAGCTGGCGTTCGAGGAGCACCGGTCCTCGGCCCGCGTCGCCGAGGCGCTCGCGGCCGCCGGGTTCGACGTCACCCACGGGCTCGCGGGGATGGACACGGCGGTCGACGCCCGCATCGGCACCGGCGACCTCACCGTCGCGATCTGCGCCGAGTACGACGCGCTTCCGGCCGTCGGCCACGCCTGCGGGCACAACGTCATCGCCGCGGCGGCCGTCGGCGCCGGCCTGGCGCTGGCACCCCTCGTCGACGAGCTCGGCATCACCCTGCGGGTGCTCGGCACGCCGGCCGAGGAGGGCGGCGGCGGGAAGATCCTGATGCTCGACGCCGGCGTGTTCGACGGTGTCCACGCCGCGATGATGGTCCACCCGGCGCCGTACGAGTCGCTGACGATCCCCTGCCTCGCCGTCGAGCACGTCGGCGTGACCTACCGCGGCAAGGAGGCGCACGCCTCGGCGTTCCCCGAGCTCGGCCGCAACGCCGCCGACGCGCTGACCGTCGCCCAGGTCGCGATCGGGCTGCTGCGCCAGCACATCACGGCCGACCAGCGGATCCACGGCATCGTGACCCACGGCGGGGACGCCCCGAACGTCGTCCCCGGCCGGACCGAGGGGTCCTGGTACGTGCGGGCCGCGACGCTGGCGGCCCTCGAGGAGCTCTCCCCCCGCGTCCACCGCTGCTTCGAGGCCGGCGCGCTCGCGACCGGATGCGACGTCGAGGTCGAGCTGCGCAGCCCCCGCTACTCGGAGTTCCTCCCCGACGCGACGCTGCTGGCCGCGTACGCCCGCGAGGCGACGGCCGTCGGCCGCGTCCTGCCCGCCGAGGGCGAGGACCGGGGGCTCGCCGGCTCGACCGACATGGCGAACGTCTCGCTGCGGGTCCCGACCATCCACCCGATGCTCGCGATCGAGGCCGACGGCGCCGTGAACCACCAGCCCGAGTTCACCGCCGCGGCGGCCCGCCCCTCGGCCGACCGCGCGGTGCTGGACGGGGCGACCGCGATGGCCCGCACGGTCATCGCCGTCGCCGAGGACCCCGCCGCCCGGGCGGCGCTGATCGCGGCGGCCGCACGGTCGTGACGGGACGGACGTCGTGACGGACGTCGCGGACGCGCTGGAGGCGCGCCGGGCCGGGGCGCTCGCGGTGCTGGCGGCGCCGTCCCAGGGGACCGCGTCGGCGGCGGCCGGCCCGGACGTCGCGGACCACCGCGGCGTCGTCCACGCCCCCGCGGTCGTCGACGGCGAGGTCCGCCTGGCCACGACGCTGACCGGCGTCGGGACGTTCGTCGAGACCCTGACGCTGGAGCACCCCGACGGGACGCCGCTCGACGTCGACCCGGACGACCCGGCGGTCGCCGGGGCGCTCGCGGTGCTGGCGCTCGCGACGTCCGTCTCGTACCTGAAGGCGACCCTGCCCGCGGTCGTCGAGGTCCCGGCCGGGACCGGCCCGGCGGGCCGGCGGATGCTGGCGGCGCTGCTGACCGAGGGGCTGGCGGAGCTCGCGCACGAGGCCGGGCTCGGGGACCTGACCGGCCGGATCGCCGTGGTCGGCGGGGCGGACGGCGGCGGGGACGACGTCGGCGGAGCCTCCGGTGGCGCGGCCGCCGCCGGGGAGGTGGCCCCGGGGACGCTCGTCACCGTCGGCGGCGGGAAGGACTCGGCGGTGGTGCTGGCCGCCGCCGCGGCCCGCGAACCGGACGCGCTCGCCGTCGCCGTGAACCCCCGCGCCCCGATGGAGCGGACGGCGGCCTGGGCCGGCGTCGGCCTGGTCCGCGTCCGGCGCCGGCTCGATCCGGCGCTCCTCGACGCGAACGCCCGCGGCGCGATCAACGGCCACGTCCCGATCACCGCCATCGTCACGTCGGCCGCGGTGCTGGCCGCGGCGGCGCTGGGGCGCGGGACGGTGCTGGTGGCGAACGAGGGCTCGGCCGACGCGCCGACCCGGATCGTCGCCGGCCGACCCGTGAACCACCAGTACAGCAAGACGTCGGCGTTCGCGGCTCTGCACGCCGCTGCGCTGGCCGAGGCCGGCGCCGGCGTCCGCGTCGTCTCGCCGATCCGCCCGCTCGGCGAGCTGGCCGTCGCCCGGGCCGCCGCGGCGCTGCCGGGGCTCACCGCCGCGGTGACCAGCTGCAACGCCGCGTTCTCGCTGAGCGCGCCGGCCGCCGCCTGGTGCGGGACCTGCGCCAAGTGCCGGTTCGTGCAGCTGGCGCTGGCCCCGTTCGCGCCGCGGGAGCGCCTGGTCGCGGACCTCGGGTTCGACGCGCTGGCGGACGCGGCGCAGGTCGAGGGCTTCCGGGCGCTGCTCGACCCGACGACCCGGCCGTTCGAGTGCGTCGGCACCGTCGAGGAGTCCCGGCTGGCCCTCGAGCTGCTGGCCGATGACCCGAGCTGGCGGGACGCCGCCGCCGTCGCGGCGCTCGCGGCCCCGGCGGCCGACGACGCCGAGCGGGCGAACCGGGCCGCGCGGCTGGCCGCCGCGCTGACCCCCGATCCGGCCGTCGCCCTCCCGACCCCGTTCGACGCCTGGGCGGCGGCGCTGGCCGCCGGCGACGTCACCGGCCGGGGTGAGGCGTGACCACCGTCGTCCTCGGCCTCGGCCGCGAGACCCGGGCCTGGCTGGCCGCCCACGCCCCGGCGGACGTCGTCGTCCTCGACGAGGCCGGCGGCGGCACGGCGGAGGTCGCCGGACGCGACGTCGCGGTCGCCCGCGTCGACCTCGACGACCCGGCGGCCGTCCGCGCCGCCGTCGGGCCCGGCTCCGTCACCCGGATCGTCCGGTCGCCCGGCGTCGCACCGCACCGCGCCGGCGTCGCCGCCCTCGACGCCCCGACCGCGACGCCGACGGGCCTGTGGCTGGCCGACGCCGCCCCCGACGACCTCGTGCTGATCACCGGGACCAAGGGGAAGTCGACGGTCGCGGCGCTGACCGCGCACCTGCTCCGGGCCGCCGGACGGCGGGCGACGCTTGCCGGCAACATCGGGACCGCGCTCACCACCGTCGACGCCTCCGCGCCCCGCGACGACCTCGTCGTCGAGGTCTCGAGCTACCAGCTCATCGACCTCGACCTCCCACGACCGGCGGCGGCCGCCGCGATCACGACGCTGCTGGTCGACCACGTCCCGTGGCACGGCGACGTCGCCGCGTACCACGCCGCGAAGCTGCGGCTGCTGGACCTCGCCACCTGGACGGTCGTCGGCCCGCAGGTCGCGGCGTTGGGCGCGACCGCCGGACGGCACGACGTCGTCGCCGCGGACCCGACCGCTGCGGTCCGCACCGCGCTGGCCGCGGCGGGCCTGCACGCCGCGCACGAGGCCGAGGCGGCGATGCTGGCGCTGGCGCTGGTCGCCCGCCGCCTCGGTGCGGACCCAGCCGTGGTGGCCGACGACCTCGCGCCGGCGCTGCGGATCTTCGCGCCCCTCCCCCACCGGCTCCGACCGATCGCGACGGTCGGTGGGACGACATGGGTCGACGACTCGATCGCGACGATCCCCGAGGCCGCCCTCGGCGCGCTGGCGACGTGGCGGCCGCACGGACCGGTGACGCTGCTGCTCGGCGGCGAGGACCGGGGCCAGGACCTCACCGGGCTCGTCGCGGCCGCCGCGGACCCGGAGGTGCGGGTCGCGCTGCTCGGGGCGCTCGGCGTCCGGCTGGCCGAGGCGCTCCGGGCCGCGGGGACCCCGGTCGACGGCGCCCGGATCGCCGCCGTCGCCGACCTCGCGGCGGCCGTCACCTGGGCGGCGGCCGTCACGCCGGCCGGTGGGGCGGTGCTGCTCTCGCCGGCCGCGCCGAGCTTCGGCGCGTTCCGGGACTTCGTCCACCGCGCCGAGACGTTCCGCGACCTCGTCCTGGCGCTGCCCGGCGCCGCACCCGTCCCCGACCGGGAGCCCCCACGATGACCCCCCGCGTCCTGATCGCCCCCGGCGAGGTTCCCGTCGGCGCCCGCGACGCCGTCGTCGCCGGTGGCGGCGTCGTCGTCGACCGCCCCGAGGACGCCGACCTGATCGTCTGGATGACCCCGACCGACCCGAGCGGGCTGCCCGAGCTGCTCGCGGCCGCCCCCGGGGTCCCCGTGCAGCTGCCCTGGGCCGGCGTCGAGCCGTTCCTGCCGCTGATCGGCCCCGACCGTCCCTGGGCCTGCGGGAAGGGCGTGTACGCCCCGCCGGTGGCCGAGCTGGCGCTGGCCATGCTGCTGGCCGGGTTCCGCGACCTCGTCGCCTACGGCCGCCGCACCGCCTGGAGCGACCGGACCGGCCGCAACCTGCACGGCGCGCGCGTCGTGCTGGTCGGCGGGGGCGGCATCTCCGAGGAGCTGGCCCGGCTGCTCGCCCCGTTCGCCCCCCGGCTGACCGTCGTGCGCCGGGACGCCGACCGGCCGTTCCCCGGCGCCGAGCGGGTCCTGCCGACGTCCGCGCTGCACGACGCCGTCGCGGACGCCGACGCGGTGGTGCTGACCCTGGCGCTGACCGACGCGACGCGCGGGCTGATCGACGCGGACGTGCTGGCCGCGATGCGGTCGGACGCGTGGCTGGTGAACGTGGCGCGCGGCGGGGTGGTCGTGACCGACGACCTCGTCGCGGCCCTGCGGGACGGGACGATCGGCGGCGCGGCCCTGGACGTCACCGACCCCGAGCCGCTGCCCGAGGGGCACCCGCTGTGGTCGCTGCCGAACTGCCTGATCACCCCGCACGCCGGGAGCACGCTCGCGATGAACGCCCCGCTGATCGCAGCGCGGACGCGCGCGAACGTCGCGCGGCTGGCCGCCGGTCAGCCGCTCATCGGCCTGGTCGACCCGACCGCCGGGTACTGAGCCGGCACCGGGCGTCCCGTGCCGGGACCCGCCTCGACGCGGGACCGGGACGTCAGGGCCGGAACTCGGCCCCCCGGCCGACGATGCGGCGCGAGCGGTTCAGCGCGTCGACGTACGCGCGGGCCGAGGCCTCGACCACGTCCGTCGAGACGCCGCGGCCGGTGAACCGCGCGTCCCGCTCGTCCGCGATCGTGACCGTGACCTCGGCCAGCGCGTCGAGGCCGCCCGTGACCGCCCCGACCTGGTAGCTGACGAGCCGCACGTCCTCGCGGCCGAGCCCGCGCCGGATCGCCTTGCAGGCCGCGTCGACCATGCCGTCGCCCGTCTCGGCCACCTCGACCTCGCGGGCCTCCCCGCCGTCCTCGGCGTGGAGGCGCAGCCGGACCGTCGCCGACGGCTCGCGGTCGGACCCCGACGCCACCTCGATGCCGACGAGGACGTCGTCCTCCGCCGCGACCTCGGACGGACCGGTCGAGGCCAGGATCGCGGCCAGGTCCTCCGAGCTGACGAGCCCCTTGCGGTCCGCGAGCTCCTTGAACCGGGCGAACGCGGCCTGGCCCTCGGCGTCGTCCAGCTCGTACCCCAGCTCGGCGACGGCGTTGAAGAACGCGTGCCGCCCCGAGTGCTTCCCGAGCACGATCTGCGAGCCCGCGGCGCCGACGTCCTCGCTCCGCATGATCTCGTAGGTCAGCCGGTCTGCCAGCACGCCGTGCTGGTGGATACCGGACTCGTGGGCGAAGGCGTTCTCGCCGACGACGGCCTTGTTCTTCTGGACCGTGTAGCCCGTGAGGCTCGAGACCAGTCGCGACGTGCGCGTCAGCTCCCGCGTGTCCAGCCCGTGGTCGAGCCCCAGCAGGTCCGCCCGGGTCCGGATCGCCATCACCGTCTCCTCGAGCGAGCAGTTCCCCGCCCGCTCGCCGAGTCCGTTCACCGCGACCTCCACCTGGCGCGCACCCGACCGGACCGCCTCGAGCGAGTTCGCGACCGCGAGCCCCAGGTCGTTGTGGCAGTGGACGCTGAGGACCACGCCCTCCGCGTCGATGGCCGGGACGCGGCGGCGCAGCTCGGCGATGGTCCGACCGAAGTCGTGGGGCAGCGCGTACCCGACGGTGTCGGGGATGTTCACGGTCGTCGCGCCGGCCTCGATGGTCGCCGCGACGACGTCGACGAGGAAGTCGAAGTCGGTCCGCGTCGCGTCCTGCGGCGAGAACTCGACGTCGGAGGTGAACGTCCGGGCCAGCTCGACGCCGCGGACGGCCTGGTCGAGGATCTCCTGCTCGGTCGCGTTCAGCATGTGCTTGCGGTGGATGTCCGACGTCGAGATGAAGACGTGGATGCGGCCCCGACGCGCCGGACCGATGGCCTCGGCGGCCGTCGTGATGTCGCCCTCGACGGCACGGGCCAGCGCGGCGATGACCGGCGGCTCCCGGTCGTCGGTGACGCCGTCGCGACCCGCGGGCCCGGCCGCGGTCCGCGGCGCGTTCCCGATCTGCTCGGCGACGGCGCGGACGGCGTCGAGGTCGCCGCGGGAGGCGACGGGGAACCCGGCCTCGATGACGTCGACGCGGAGCCGGGCCAGCTGCTCGGCGATCTCGAGCTTCTCGTGCGCGTCGAGCGAGATGCCCGGCGACTGCTCGCCGTCGCGGAGCGTCGTGTCGAAGATGGTGACGTCGGCGTCGGTCGCGGACGCGACGGACTCGTCGGCGGGACGGGACATGGGGTGCTCCTGGGGCGGGGCCGGTCCGGCGTCACGGGCCGGGCTGCTGGGTGCTGGGGTGGGTCCCGGTGGGTCCTGCCGCCGCGGTCGCCGCCCGGGTGGCGGCGCCGCGGCGTCAAAGCAGCAGCAGCGCCAGGGCGATAAGGACCGCGGGGACGCAGACGCCGGAGGCCGCCTCGCGGGCGGTCTCGACGGCGCGGGTCACGGTGCTCATGCGCGGGAGTCTCGCGCGGCCACCGCCGCGGCGCACGGCGCCCCCGGGGGGCCGTGCGCGGAGCGCACGTACGCGGCGGTACCGTCGCCGTCCGGCGCCCGCTCCCCCGCGTCGGCCCCGCCCCATCGCCGTCGCGACCCTCGGAGGCCCCGTGCCGCTCCCGGCCAGCATCCCCCCGCCGCCGATCCAGGCGCTCGAGCTCGGCCCGCTGACCGTCTACCTCTACGGCATCGTCATCGCGTTCGGCGCCTACCTGGCGCTCCGCTGGACGGTCAGCCGGTACGCCGCGTCCGGCGGCGACCCCGACCTGGCCGAGCGGGCCGGGCTCGCCGCGCTGCTGTTCGGGTTCACCGGGGCCCGCATCGCGTACGTGCTGCCGCGGCTGGACCGGTTCCTCGCCGACCCGATCTCGATCGTCCAGATCTGGGAGGGCGGCCTCGCGGTGTTCGGCGGACTGACCGCCGGGACGCTGGCCGTCGTCGTCGTGACGCGGCGCGGCGGCGGGAGCGTCCCCGCGATGGCCGACTCGGTCGCGCCGGGCCTGCCGCTGGCCCAGGCCATCGGCCGGTGGGGCAACTACTTCAACCAGGAGCTGTACGGCCGCCCGACCGACCTGCCCTGGGCGCTCGAGGTCGAGCCGGGCCGCCGGCGACCCGGGTTCGAGGAGTCCGCGACGTTCCACCCGACGTTCCTGTACGAGTCGCTCTGGAACCTCGCGCTGGTCGCCGTGCTGCTGCGGCTCGACCGACGGGGACGACTGCCCCGCGGTGCGCTGATCCTCGTCTACGCCGTCGGGTACGGCGTCGGCCGGTTCCTCGTCGAGCTGATCCGCATCGACACCGACGCCCGGTACGCCGGCCTGTCGCGGAACAACTGGGTCGCGCTGGCCGTCGCGATCGGCGGCCTCGTCGGGCTGCTGCGGCTCCGCGGCACGGGCGCCGCGGAGGACACGGATACGGCGGCCGCGGCGGTCGACGCCGACGAGGTCGCGGACGAGGACCGTCCGGCCGACGACGAGGGGACCTCCGCCCCCTCCGGGGGCACGACCGACTCGTAGCGTGACCACGGGCGGCGAGGGGTCCGCCGGGACCGCCCGGACCCGCCCCGGAGGTCCGCCATGGCCGCGATCGTCACCGGGTTCCGCCCCACCCCCGACGCCCGGGCGGCGCTGGACCGCGCCGTCGAGGAGTGCCGCCTGCGGGACGCGACGCTGGTCGTCGTCCACTCGATGCGCGGCGGCGAGCGGGACGACCTCCGTCGCGTCCTCGAGGAGCGCGAGGAGTTCGAGCGGCTCGACGCCGCGCTGACCGCCGCCGGGATCCCGTTCGAGCTGGTCGGGCTGGCCCGCGGCAACTCACCGGCCGAGGACCTGATCCTCGAGGCCCGCGAGCGCGACGCCGACCTCGTCGTCATCGGGATGCGGCGACGCTCGCCGCTGGCCGAGGCGCTGTTCGGTTCGACCGCGCGGGAGGTCCTGACCGGCGCGGGACGGCCCGTGCTCGCGGTCAGCGCGGAGGGGTAGCGCGGGGGACCCGACATCCGCCATCCAGAGGGCATGGATTCCACCCTCATCCTGCGACTGTCGGCCCCCCTACGCGAACGACTCGACCGCCTCGCCATGCGTCGCGGCGACGCGACCGAGATCCTGGCATCACAGCTGATCGACGAGGGTCTTCGGATGGCCGAGTTCCCGGGGATCACTTTCAAGGACTCCGCCGCATCCGGGAGAGTTCCGACCGTGGTGCACGGCCCCGAGGTCGCCGTCGTGATCGACGTGCTCTCGGGCCTCGAGGCGACGGGAGATGAACGCGTCGCGGAGACGGCGGAGTGGCTCTCCATCGGCCCGACCGAGGTCGAGCTCGCCATGTCCTACTGCGCAGCCTTCCCGGATGAGATCGCGCACCGGATCCGGACCCGTGGTGGCGACCCGGGTTCAGTCCTCGGCGCCGTCCCCCGACCGCATCGCCTCCGGCAGCCCCGCACCGACGGCGTGGACGCCGCCGTCGCAGTGGACGACCTCGCCGGTGACGCCCGGGGTCCAGGTGCTGAGCAGCGCGCAGACGGTCCGGGCCACCGGCGTCGCGTCGCGGGCGTCCCAGCCGAGCGGGGCCCGCTCCTCCCAGACCGGCTCGAAGGTCTCGAACCCGGCGATGCCGTGGGCGGCGATGGTGTGCAGCGGACCGGCCGCGACGAGGTTCACGCGGATGCCGCGCGGTCCGAGGTCCCGGGCCAGGTACCGGTTCGCCGACTCGAGACCGGCCTTCGCGACGCCCATCCAGTCGTAGCCGGGCCAGGCGACCGTCGCGTCGAAGTCGAGGCCGACGACCGAGGGCGCGTCGCCCTTCGCGAGCAGGTCGGCGAACCCGGCCCCGAGCGTGACCAGCGAGTAGGTCGAGACCTGGACGGCGGTGGCGACGTCCTCCCAGGACGCGGTGAGGAAGTTCCCGCCCAGCGCCGTGTCCGGTGCGAACGCGATGGCGTGCAGCACCCCGTCGAGCGCGCCCCAGCGTCCGTCGAGCTCGGCCGCGACGGCCGCGACGTCGTCGGTCGACGTCGCGTCGAGCTCGAGGACGTCGACCTCGCGGGGCAGCCGCGTCGCCGCGCGCTGGGTCAGCCGTCGTCCGCGCCCGAACCCGGTCAGGACCACCTCGGCCCCGGCCCCGAGCGCCTGCTCGGCGACGTGGAACGCGATGGAGCGCGTGTCCAGCACGCCGGTGATCAGGATCCTGCGTCCCTCGAGCAGCATCGCCGCCCTCCTCGGTCGGGTGGTCCGGTGGTCAGGTGGTCAGGTCGGCGACGACCTCGGGGGTCGCGACGACGACGGCCATGGCGACGCCGGCGTCGTGCGACAGCGAGCAGGCCAGCGCGGTCCGGCGGCCGTCGACCCAGAGCTCGGGCGCGCCGTCGTGGTCGGTCCGGACCTCGACGGCGAGCAGCGCCGGACCCCGCCCGCGCAGCGCCTTCCGGGCCGCCTCCTTCGCCGCGAACCGGGCGGCCAGCCGCTCGATCGCCACGTCCGAGTCGGGGTCCACGTCGCCGCGGACGGCGTCGGCCAGTTCGGCCGGGGTGAAGACGCGCTCGCGGGCGCCCGGTCGGTCGGCGACCAGCCGGCGCATCCGCGCGACGGCGACGACGTCGCACCCGACGCTCGGTCCGGTCATGCGGCCTCCCCGCCGTGCGCCGGGGAGAAGTCGTCGGCCGTCGTCGTGCCCGCGAGCTCGGCCAGCCGGGCCTGGAGCGCGAGGTTGAACGTGCGCCGGGACCCACCGTCCTGCGTCGGCGGGGCCAGCGCGGGACCGAACCGGACGACGACCCGACCGCCGCGCAGCCGCGGCCGCCGCCCGATCGGCCAGACGTCGTGGATGCCGGCGACGGCGACCGGGACGACCGGGACCTGCGTCTCGGCGGCCAGCCGGGCCAGGCCGCTGCGGAGGCGGTGGACCCGCCCGTCGCGGCTGCGGGACCCCTCCGGGTAGATCACGATGCAGGCGTCGCGCTCGCGCAGCAGCCGGGCCAGCAGGTCCATCGCGTCCGCGTCCGCGCCGCCGCGGTGCAGCGGGACCATCCCCATCCGCGGCAGCAGCGGTCCGAGGACCGGCCAGTCGATCAGCCGGCGGTCGCCGAGGAAGTGCATCGGCCGCGGCACCGCCGTCCCGATCGCCGGCGAGTCGGCGTGGGACTGGTGGGTGCTCGCGATCAGCACCGGACCCGTCATCGGGACGTGCTCGCGACCCTCGACCTCGAGGCGGAGCCACCGCCGCAGCACCGGCCGCAGCGCGGCCGCGACCCGGGCCTGCACGGTCGGGACGAGCTCGTCCCCGGGGTCCGCCACCGCGGTCACTGCGGCAGGTTGTCGTGGACGAAGCCGCGCGGCGCGCCGTCCCGGAGCGCCCGCAGCAGCCCCAGCAGCGCCTCGCGGCTGTCCTCCGGGGCGATGATCTCGCTGACGCTGCCGCGGCCCGCGGCGACGCCGACGTCCATCGCGTCCTCGCGGTACCGGGTCATCAGCTCGTCACGCCGCTCGGGGTGCCGTTCCAGCTCGCGCCGGAACACCAGGTCCGCCGCCCCCTCGGCGCCGAGCACCGCCAGTTCGGCCCCCGGCCAGGCCAGGACCGCGTCGGCGCCGATGCTCCGCGAGTTCATCACGATGTACGCGCCACCGTAGGCCTTGCGCAGGACCAGGCTGACGCGGGGAACGGTGGCGCTGGTGAAGGCGTGCAGCAGCTTCGCGCCGCGCCGGATGACGCCCCCGTGCTCCTGCTCGCTGCCGGGCAGGAAGCCGGGCACGTCGACGAGGACGACCAGCGGCAGCCCGAACGCGTCGCACATCCGGACGAACCGTGCGCCCTTCTCGCTGGCGGTGGCGTCGAGCACCCCGGCCAGCCAGGCCGGCTGGTTCGCGATGACGCCGACGCTCCGGCCCTCCATTCGCGCGAACCCGACGACGAGGTTCCGGGCCCACCGCTCCTGCAGCTCGAGGAAGCTGCCGCCGTCGACGACGCCGGCGATGACGTCGCGGACGTCGTAGGGGGCGCGCGGGTCCCGCGGGACCGACGCGCCCGGGTCGTCGTGCGCCGGGGCGACGGGGTCGACGACCGGGGCCGGCAGCCAGGCCGCCGAGGGCAGGTAGGACAGCACCCGGCCGGCCAGCGCCAGCGCCGCGTCGTCGTCGGGCGCGAGCAGGTGCGCGCTGCCGGTCCGCGCGCCGTGGACCTCGGGGCCGCCGAGCGTCCGGGCGTCGACGTCCTCGCCGGTCACGGCGCGCACGACGCGCGGGCCGGTCAGGAACATCGTCGCCGCGTCGCTCATGATCGTCAGGTCCATCAGCGCCGGCGAGTACACGGCACCGCCGGCGCAGGCGCCGAGCACGACCGAGAGCTGCGGGACGCGCCCCGAGGCCGCGACGTTCGCGCGGAACACGGCGCCGTACCCGTCGAGGGCCGCGACGCCCTCCTGGATACGGGCCCCGCCCGAGTCGTTGATGCCGACGACCGGTGTGCCGCCGCGGAGCGCCCGTCCGATGGTGTCCGCGATGCGGTCGGCGTGCGCCTCGCCGAGCGAGCCGCCCAGCACGTACCGGTCCTGGGCGAAGACGTGGACCGGCCGGCCGTCCAGCGTCCCCGTCCCGGCGACGACGCCGTCACCCGGGACGCGCTTGCGCTCGAGACCGAACCCGGTGGCGCGGTGCACGCGGGCCGAGCCGAGCTCGAGGAACGAGCCGTCGTCGAGGAACCGCTCGACCCGGCTGGCCGCGGCGTCCGGCGGCCGCAGGTCCTCGGCCCCGACGTCGCCGAGCTCGGCCCCCAGCCCCGCACCCGCCTCGCGGTCCGGGACCGCCGCCGTCGCCACGTCAGGCCGCCGTCAGGACCAGGGCGGCGTTCTGGCCGCCGAACCCCATCGAGGCCGAGAGCACCGCCCGAAGCGCCACCTCGCGGGGCGCGCCGGCGACGACGTCGAGGTGGATGTCGGGATCCCGCGTCGTGAGGTTCGCCGTCGGCGGGACGCGACCCTCCCGCAGCGCCAGTCCGGCGAGGATCGCCTCGACCGCGCCGGCCGCGCCGAGCAGGTGGCCGGTCACGCCCTTGGTCGACGTGACGGCGAGGCCGTCGACCGCCGCCCCGAACACGGTGTGCAGCGCCCGGGCCTCGGCGACGTCGTTCAGCGGCGTCGAGGTCCCGTGGGCGTTGTGGTGCCCGATGTCGGCCGGGTCCAGGCCCGCGTCCGAGATGGCCCGGCGCATCGCCAGCGCCGCCCCGGCGCCGTCCTCCGGCGGGGCCGTCGCGTGGTGGGCGTCGGCCGAGGCGCCGCAGCCGGCGACGACGAACAGCGGGGCGGCGCCGCGGGCCAGGGCGTGCGCACGCGACTCGAGGACGACGACGCCGGCCCCCTCCCCCATCACGAACCCGTCGCGATCGACGTCGAAGGGCCGCGAGGCCCCGCCGGCGTCCGGGTTGGTCGAGAGGGCGCCCATCTGGGCGAAGGCGCTGATCGCGATGGTCGTGATGCCGGCCTCGACGCCGCCGGCCAGCACGACGTCCGCCGCGCCGGCCGCGATGAGGTCGCGACCCATGTGGATCGCGGACGCCCCGGCCGCGCAGGCCGTGTTCACGGTGAGGTTCGGGCCGCGGGCGCGGCCACGGATCGCCATCACCCCGGCCGCCGTGTTGGAGAGCATCCGCGGCACGAACAGGGGACTGACGCGGGACGGCCCCTCGGCGGCGAGCCGCGCGTACTCGGACTCCCACGTCTCGGCCCCGCCGATGCCCGACCCCATCACGATCCCGACGCGGTCCGGGTCGGTCGCGACGATCGCGTCCGGGTCGTCCGGGCCGACGAGCCCGGCCTGGGCGACGGCCTCCCGCGTCGCGATCAGCGCGAGCTGCGTGAAGCGGTCGAGGCGGCGGGTCGTGCCGCGTCCGAGCTCGGCGTCGGCGTCGAACGCCGGCGCCCGGCAGCTGATCGCCACGGGCGCGCCGGCGGCGGCGAGGCGCGCGTCCGGTGCGGCCGTGGCGCGACCGGCGAGCACGCCGTCCCAGGTCGCCGCGACGCCGCGACCGGCGGGCGTGATGGCGCCCATGCCGGTCACGACGACGTCGCGGTCGCCCCCGGCGGGCCCGCCGGCGGGGGTCATGCTCGGCGCTCCTGCACCTTCGCGATCGCGTCGCCGACGGTGCGGACGCCCTCGAGGTCCTCGTCGCCGAGCTTGACCCCCACCTTGTCCTCGAGGACGAGCGTCAGCTCGACCACGTCGAGCGAGTCGAGCCCGAGGGCCTCGAAGGTCGCGTCGGAGGTGATCTCGTCGGCCGGGACGCTGAACTCCCCGGCGAGGATGGTGCGGAAGGTCTCGAGCAGGTCGTCGCTCATCGGGTCCTCCTGACTGGTGCGGTCGGGTGCTGCGGTCGGATGGTGCGGGTCTAGATGGCGAAGCCGCCGTCGACGGGCAGGACGACGCCGGTGATCGCCCCGGCCCCGGGCGAGGCCAGGTGCGCGACGGTGTGCGCCACCTCCTCGGCGGTCACGGCGCGGCCGATCGGCGCGCCCTCGACGAGGGCCGCGCGGGCCTCGTCGGGCAGCTCGGCGGTCATGGCGCTCTCGACGTAGCCGGGGGCGACGGCGTTGACGGTGATGCCCTTCCGCGCGACCTCCCGGGCCAGCGAGCGGGTCAGTCCGATCAGGCCGGCCTTCGCCGCGCCGTACGCGGCCTGGCCGGCGTTGCCGCGCAGGGCCACGACCGAGGAGACGTTCACGATCCGGCCGTGGCGGGCGCGGAGCATCGGGCGCAGCGCGGCGCGGGTCAGGAGGTAGGCGCCCCGGAGGTTGGTGTCGAGGACGCGGTCGAACTCGTCCGGCTCGAGGCGCAGCAGCAGCTGGTCCCCGGTCACCCCCGCGTTGTTGACGAGCACGGCCAGGGTGCCGAGCCCCGTCGCGGTCGCGACCGCGGCCTCGACGGACGCCGGGTCGGTGACGTCGAGGGGCACCGCGGTCGCGTCCGGCCCCAGCTCCTCCGCCAGCGCCGCGGCCGCGGCGGCGTCGGAGCGGTACCCGATGGCGACGTGGCAGCCGGCGGCGGCCAGCGCCCGGCAGGTGGCTGCGCCGATGGCCCCCGTGGCGCCGGAGACGATCGCGACGCGGTCGGCGCTCATCGGCCGCCCCAGGTCAGCAGGCAGGAGCCCCAGGTCAGCCCGCCGCCGAACGCGGTCAGGAGCAGCCGCGTCCCGGGCTCGAGCCGGCCCTGCGCCCGCGCGTCGACCAGCGCCAGCGGGATCGAGGCGGCCGACGTGTTGCCGTGCCGGTCGACCGAGACCTGGCACCGCTCCTCGGGCAGCCCCAGCCGCTCGGCGACGGCGGCGAGGATGCGGAGGTTCGCCTGGTGGCCGACCATCAGGTCGACGTCCGCGACGTCCCGCCCGGCCGCGTCCAGCACCGCCCGCGACGACGCCGTCATCCGGGCCACGGCGTGGCGGTAGACGTCGCCGCCCCGCATGCCGATGCGCGAGGACGGATCGGCGTGGGCGACCGGGTCGAAGGGTTCGCGCGACCCGCCGGCCCGCATCCAGAGCATCGAGATGTCCGTCCCGTCCGACCCCAGGTCGAAGGGACCCATCTCGGCCCCCTCCTGCGCCCGCAGGACGACCGCGCCGGCGCCGTCCCCGAACAGCACGGCGATGGAACGGTCGTCCGGGTCGACGTACCGGGTCAGGGTCTCGGCCCCGACGAGCAGCACCGTCGCACCGGCCTCGGCCAGCCGCGACGCGACGTCGAGGCCGTAGACGAACCCGCTGCAGGCCGCGTTGAGGTCGAAGGCCGCGACCTCGAGGCCCAGCCCCGCCGCGACCGTCGGCGCGGTCGCCGGGACGGGATGGTCCGGCGTCGTCGTCGCCACGATGAGGACGTCGACGTCGGCAGGCCCGAGCCCGGCGTCGTCGAGGGCGGCCCGGGCGGCGGCCAGCGCGAGGTCGCTGGTCGCCTGCGACGCGTCGGCGTGGTGCCGCTCGCGGATGCCGGTCCGGGTCCGGATCCACTCGTCCGAGGTGTCGAGGTGCTGGGCGAGGTCGTCGTTGGTCACGACGCGGTCGGGCAGGTACGCGCCCAGCCCGAGGACGGCGACGGCCCGCGCGATCATGCGGCCACCGCCGCGGCGACGGCCCGGACGTCGTCGGGCGTCCCGGCCGCGTGGACCCGCAGGCCCGGGACGGTCCGCTTCGCGAGGCCGGCGAGGACCCGACCCGGCCCGACCTCGACCAGGTCGGTGACGCCCTCGGCGGCGAGGTGCAGCTGGACCTCGCGCCACCGGACCGGGGCGAGGATGCCGTCGACCAGCGACCCCACGACCTCGGCCGCGGACCGCAGCGCCCTCACCAGCGACCCGCTGACGAGCGGGACCGTCGGGTCGGCGACGGTCTCGGCGGCGACGGCGGTCCGGACGGGGGCGACGGCGGCCGCCATCGCCGGCGAGTGGAACGGTCCCTCGACGTCCAGCACGACGAACCGACCGCCGCGGGCCTCGGTCAGCTCGCGGGCGCGGGCCAGCGCGGCCGCGTCGCCCGAGACGACGACCTGGCCCGGCGCGTTGTCGTTCGCGGCGGTCAGCCCGTCGATCTCGGCGACGAGGGCCGCGACCGCCTCGGGCTCGAGCCGGACGACCGCGGCCATGCCGCCGGCGCCGGCCGTGCAGGCGTCGGCCATCGCCCGGCCCCGGGTCGCGACGATCCGTCCGGCCGACGCGACGTCGAGCGCGCCGGCCGCGGCGGCCGCCGCGTACTCCCCGAGGCTGTGGCCGGCGACGAGCGCCGGTCGGACGCCGGCGCGGACCAGCGCCGACCACGCCGCGAGCGAGGCGGCGAGCAGCACCGGCTGTCCGCGCCGCGTCGACCGCCCGGTGTCCTCGCGCTCACCCTCGGCGACGACGTCGAGGTCCGCGGCGGCGCCGACGGCCGCGAGGACGCCGTCCGGGTCGTCGTCGCGCCAGGCGGCGGTGCACCCGACGGCGAACGACCCCTGACCGGGGAAGACCGCGGCGACGCGCAGGGGTGCCTCCGGGTCGGACGGGCGGGACGCCGGCCGGCGGAGCGGCCGTGCGGGTGCGATGATGCCGGACGGGGTGCGCCGGACCGGCGCACCGGCGACCAACGCGCGTTCAAACTTTGAGCGTACGCTCCAGGAGCGGGGAGGCGGGATGGACGGGGTGCTGCTCGCGCAGGCGGCCGCGGGCTGGTTCCTGGCCGGCCTGTCCTGGACGGTCCAGCTCGTGAACTACCCGCTGATGGCCGTCGTCGGCCGGTCCGAGTTCCCCGCGTACGAGGCCGGACACGCCCCCCGCATGGCCGTCGCCGTCGGCCCGGCCTGGGCCGTGCAGGGCGCGACGACCCTCTGGCTGCTGCTCGCGCCCCCGGCCGGCGCGGCGACGTGGCTGATCGCGGCGGCCGCGGTGACCGCCGCCGTCCCGGTCCTGGTCACGCTGACCGTCAGCGTGCCGGCGCACGCCCGGCTCGCCCGCGGGTTCGACCCGGTCGTGCACCGTCGGCTCGTGCGGACGCACGCGCTGCGGACGCTCGGGTGGACGCTGCACGGCCTGGTCGCGCTGGCCCTGCTCGCGACCGCCTGAGGCGCGCCGGCCGGCCCGCGGGCGCGGCGGCCGGCCCGCGGCGCCGGCTCAGGGCAGGCTGATCGCCCGACCCTCGCGGGCGCCGATCCGGCCCGAGATGTCCGCCAGCACGTCCGGGGTCAGCGCCGCGTCGAGCGCCAGCGCCATGATCGCCTCGCTGCGGTCCGCCCGCCGTCCGACCTGCGCGGCCGCGATGTTGACGCCGGCCTCGCCGCATCCCGTCCCGATGGTCCCGATGACGCCCGGGCGGTCCTCGTACCGGAAGAACGCCATGTGGGCGGTCGGCTCGACGTCGATCGGCGTGCCCCAGACCTCGACGATGCGGGCCCGGTCCCCCGGCTGCAGGACCGTGCCGGCGACGCGGACCGTCGAGCCGTCGCGCCGGACGCAGCTGGCCCGGATCAGCGAGACGTAGTCCTTCGACTGCGGGTCGTTGACCTCGCGGACGCTGATGCCGCGGTGCTCGGCCATGACGGGGGCGTTGACCAGCGTGACGGGCTCGCCCGAGGCCGCCGAGAGCAGCCCGCGCAGCACGCCGATGCCGAGGATGCGGCAGTCCGAGGCGGCGATCGCGCCGAGGAACTCGACGGTGATGCTGCCGGTGATGCCGTCGTCGGCGAGCGACGTCAGCATCCGACCGAGGTGGTCGGTCAGCGGGAGGAACGGCCGCAGCTCGTCGTCGAGCGGCCCGCCCTGCATGTTGATGGCCGACGGCACGAACTCGCCGGCCAGCGCGAGGTTCACGTACTCGGCGACCTGCGTGCCGGCCTTGTCCTGCGCCTCGTTTGTCGAGGCGCCGAGGTGCGGGGTGACGACGACGTTGTCCAGCCCGAACAGCGGGGAGTCGGTCGCCGGCTCCTTCGCGAAGACGTCGATCGCGGCGCCGCCGAGCCGGCCCTCGCGGAGCGCCTCGGCCAGCGCGGTCTCGTCGACCAGCCCGCCGCGGGCGACGTTCAGCAGCAGCGCGCCCGGCCGCATCAGCGCGAGCCGGTCGGCGTCCAGCAGGTTCGCGGTCTCGGGCGTCCGGGGCAGATGCACGGTGACGACGTCGGCCCGGGCCAGCACGGCCTCGACGGAGGGCAGCAGCTCGACGTCGAGCCGCGCCGCGCGCTCGGGCGAGATGAACGGGTCGTACGCGACGACGTCCATGCCGAAGGCCTGGAGCCGTTCGGTGACCAGCGCCCCGATGCGTCCGAGCCCCAGCACCCCGAGGGTCCGGCCGTACAGCTCGACGCCGGTCCAGCGGCTCCGCTCCCACCGGCCCGCGACCAGCGCGCCGTGGGCCTGCGGGACGTTGCGGGCCAGGGCCAGCAGCAGCGCGACGGTGTGCTCGGCTGCCGAGATGACGTTCGACTGCGGGGCGTTGCAGACGATGATGCCGCTGCGGGTCGCGGCGTCGACGTCGACGTTGTCGAGCCCGACGCCGGCCCGCGCGATGACCTTCAGGTTGCGGCCGGCGGCGACGACGTCCGCGTCGACCTGCGTCTGGGACCGCACGACGATCGCGTCGTACTCCCCGATGACCCGGAGCAGCTCGTCCTTCGCGAGGTCCGTCAGGACGTCGACGTCGTGGTCGACGGCCAGCGTCTCGACGCCCGCGGGGGCGAGGGGGTCGGCGACGAGGACCTTCATGCGCGCTCCGCTCGGTGGGCCGGGAGCCTAACGCTGCGGCCCGTCACCCCCCGACGGACGGTCCGGCGGACCGGGCGTCGGCAGCCGGTTCACGAGCGTCGGCGTCGCGCGGCGGACGTACGTCTCGACCTCGGCGACGACGTCGTCGGGCCAGTCCTGCTCGGCCACGGCGGCCAGCATGTGCGTCGCCCATCGCAGCCCGGCCCCGGGGTCGATCGGGAACGGGGCGTGGCGCATCCGGAGCCTCGGGTGACCGCGCTCGTCGGCGTACACCGGACCGGCGCCGAAGTACTGGGCGAGGAACAGCGCCAGGCGGCGCTTCCCCGGCTCGAGGTCCTCGGGGTACATCGGACGGAGGACCTCGTCGGTCTCGACGCGGGCGTAGAAGGCCTCGACCAGGCGGACGAACGCCGCGGGTCCCCCGGCCCGCTCGGCCGTGGTCGGCCCCTCGGTCACAGCGCCCGCTCGAAGTACGCGATGTCGAGGTACGACCCGAACTTGTACGCGGCGCCGGTCAGCGTCCCCCGGTGCAGGAACCCCTGCGCGAGGTGGAACGCGACCGAGGCCTCGTTGGGCAGGGTCACGATCGCGAAGGCGCGGTGCATCCGACCCTCCTCCGCGAGGCGGGCGAACAGGGTGCGGTACAGCGCCGACCCGATGCCGCCGCGGCCCTCGTCGGGGGCGACGTAGATCGAGAGCTCCACCGAGCGGTCGTACGCCGGCTTGAGGCGGAACCGCTGGGTCTCGACGTACCCGACGACGGATCCGGCCCGCTCCGCGACGAGCAGGTGGTACGGCCCGTCCCGGACCTCGGCGTCGTACCGGTCGCGCCACTCGCGCGGGGTCCGGACCTCGGTGCTGACCGTGACGGTCGTGCGGAGCGTGAAGTGCGTGAAGATCGCCGCGACGGCCGGGAGGTCGTCGGGCGTCGCAGCGCGGACCACGAGATCCGTCGCGCCGTCCCGCGTCACCGCGTCCATCGCCACCCCGCTCACGACGCGGTCCCGCGTCGGTCCGTCCGGCGCCGACGGCGCTCCAGGCGCCCGCGCCACCGCTCCTCGAGGGCGGCCAGCCGTGCGGTCGCCGCCGCGACGGTCGGCGCCCCGCCTCCGAGCCGGGCGGGGACCCACCGCGCCCCGGACGGTAGGCCGTCGGGGTACCGGTGCTGCAGACGGTCGAGCATGACGGCCATCTCGTCGCGGAGCTCCGCCGTGACGACGACCGGGTCGGCGTCGGCCGGCACGGTCCGCGCCGGGCCGTACGCGACGAGGACCGGCAGCCCCCACGCCGGTCGGTGGGGGCCGTACACCGGGAACGCCCGCTGGGTCCCCCAGGACACGGCCGGGACGAGGGGTGCGCCGGCCAGCTGCGCCATGCGGACCGCCCCGGTCTTGAACGGCAGCAGCTCCAGCGACTCGGAGATCGTCTGCTCGGGCAGCACCCCGATCAGCTCGCCGCGGTGCAGCGCGTCGATCGCGGCCGAGAGCGCCCCCGCGCCGGCGCCGCGCTCGACGGGGATGTGCTCGGCGGCGCGCATGATCGTGCCGAGGACGGGCGTCCGGAACAGCGAGGCCTTCCCGAGCAGCCGGATCGGTCGGGCCAGCCGCTCGTACGGCGCGCGGCCGACGGTGAAGAAGTCGACGTAGCTGAGGTGGTTCGCGATCAGCACGGTCCCGCCGCGCGTCGGGACGTGCTCGAGCCCCTCTACCTCGATGCGCCACCGCAGCAGCCGCATGAGGCCGAACACGACGGCGACGACCAGCCGGTAGAGCCGGCCGGGCCGCGGGGCGGCCGGGTCGGGACCGCTCACGCGCCGGCCCCGTCCGGCGCGGTGCCGTCCGGCGCGGTGCCGTCGCGGCCCTCGGCCCAGGCCCGGACCCGGGCCTCGTGCTCGGCCAGCACGTCGGCGTGGGTCCGGGCCCCGCCGCCGAGCCGCGCCGGGACCCAGGGCGCGCCCGCGGGCAGACCGTCGGGGTACGTCCCCTGGACCTCCGCGAGCGCGGCGGCCATCGCGTCCCGGAGCCGGGTGGTCAGGGCGGCGGCGTCCTCCCCCGGGCGCGGGGTCAGCGGCGGGAGGAAACGGGCGGTGACGGGCAGCCCCAGCATCCGGCGGCCGCGCCCGGTCTTCGTGAGGAACCGGTGCGAGCCCCAGCCGACGCAGGGGACGATCGGCGCGCCCGTCTCGATCGCGAGCCGGGCGACGCCGCTGCGGAACGGGAGCAGGTCGAAGGACTCGGAGATCGTCTGCTCGGGCGCGATCGAGACCAGGTCGCCGGCCCGCAGCGCGTCCACCGCGGCCGAGAGCGCACCGGCCCGCGCCGTCGTCGAGCCGCGATCGACGCAGATCGCGGCGATCCACCGCGTCACCCACCCGATCCACCGGCTGTCGCAGACCTCGCGCTTCGCGAGGAACCGCACCGGCCGCCGGAGCCGCAGGACCGGCCCCCAGGCCAGCATGATGAAGTCGGTGTAGCTGTGGTGGTTGAACGCGACCAGCCCGGGGCCGGACCGCGGGACGTGCTCCAGCCCCTGGACGTCGATGCGCCACCGCGCCAGCCGGAACAGGGGCACGAGGATCGCGATGATGATCCGCCAGCGCCAGTCGATCCGCCGCGGGGCGGGCGTCGTCATGCCCGGCCGCTCACACGACCCGGCGGATGCGGGCCCGGGAGCCGTCGCTGATGCTGCGACTGCCGCGCGAGAGCGAGATGGTCCCGCTGCGGACGAACTCGCGCACGCCGAACGGCCGGAGCAGGTCGAGCATCGCCTCGAGCTTCCGCGGGTTCCCCGCCGCCTCGATCGTGACGGTGTCGAGGCCGACGTCGACGACGCGGGCCCGGAACACGTCCGCGATCTCGATGATCCGCGACCGGGTCTCGGGTCCGGCGTCGACCTTGACGAGCTGCAGCTCGCGGGCGACGGCGTCGTCGCCGAGCTCGATGACCTTCAGCACGTGGACCAGCTTGTTCAGCTGCTTCACGATCTGCTCGAGCTGGACGGCCTCCGTGCCGACGACGATCGTGAGCCGCGAGACCGCGTCGTCCTCGGTCGGACCGACGGCGAGCGAGTGGATGTTGTAGCCGCGCCGGGCGAACATGCCCGAGATGCGGGCGAGGACGCCCGGGCGGTTCTCGACGAGGACCCCGAGGATGTGCCGGTCGCGCGCCATCACTCGCCCTCCACGCCGGCCGCGGCCAGCCGGCGCGCGTGCCACTCCTCGGCGGACTCGAGGACCTCGTCGTTCGACGCGCCGGACGGGACCATCGGGAACACCATCTCGTCGGGGTCGACGCGGAACTCGACGAGGACCGGGCGGTCGGTGATCGCCGCGGCCTTCTCGACCGTGGCGGCCAGGTCCTCGACCCGGTCGACGCGGAAGCCGGGGATGCCGTAGGCGTCCGCCAGCTTCATCAGGTCCGGGAGGTCCTGCGGCAGCGTCACCTGCGAGAGCCGGTCCTCGTAGAACAGGGTCTGCCACTGGCGGACCATGCCGAGGTACCCGTTGTTGATGACGCAGAACGCGACGGGGATGTCGTGCTGGACCGCGGTCGCCAGCTCCTGGAGCGTCATCTGGAAGCAGCCGTCCCCGTCGATCGCGACGACCGGGACGTCGCGGCCGACGCCGACCTTCGCCCCGATCGCGGCCGGCACGGCGAACCCCATCGTCCCGAGCCCGCCCGAGTTGATCCACTGCCCGCCGCGGGAGTACGGGATCAGCTGGCTGGCCCACATCTGGTGCTGGCCGACGCCGGCGACGTACACGGCGTCGTCGCCCCAGGCGGCGTGGATGGCCCGGATGGCCGTCTGGGGCTTCAGCACGCCCTCGTCGGGCTGCTCGCACCGCAGCGGGTGCGCCTCGGCCATCGCGGCGAGGTGCGCGCGCCAGGCGGCGACGTCGGGGACGGACTCGTCGCCCCGGCCCTTCGCGGCGAGGTCGTCGAGCAGCTCGAGCAGCTGCCCGAGCACGATCTTCACGTCACCGACCAGCGGGACGTCGGCCTCGCGGTTCTTCCCGATCTCGGCGGGGTCGACGTCGACGTGCACGACGCGGGCGTGCGGCGCGAACGCGTCGAGGCGACCCGTGACACGATCGTCGAACCGCGCCCCGAGGACGACCAGCAGGTCCGCCTCCTGCAGCGCCCGGATCGCGGTGTAGTGCCCGTGCATGCCGGGCATGCCGAGGGCCAGCTCGTGCGTGTCGGGGATCACCCCGCGGGCCATCAGCGTCGTGACGACCGGGAGCCCCAGCCGCTCGGCGAAGGCGCGGAGCTCGGCGTCGGCCCCGGCACGGACCAGACCGCCGCCGGCGTAGATGACGGGCCGTGTCGCGGCGCCGATCAGCTCGAGCGCCTCGCGGAGCATGCGGCCGTGACCGCGGACGGTCGGCCGGTACCCCGGCAGGTCGACGTCCGGGTCCCACTCCCACTCGACCGTCGCGTTCAGCACGTCCTTCGGGAGGTCGACGAGGACCGGACCCGGCCGGCCGGTGCGGGCGACGTGGAACGCCTCCTTGATGGCGTCCCGGATGCGGTCGGCGCTGCGGACCAGCTCGTTGTGCTTCGTGATCGGCATCGTGATGCCGGTGACGTCCGCCTCCTGGAAGGCGTCGGTGCCGATCGCGGTGCTCGCGACCTGTCCGGTGATCGCGAGGACCGGGATCGAGTCCATCATCGCGTCGGTGAGGCCCGTGACGAGGTTCGTCGCCGCCGGGCCGGAGGTGACGATGCAGACGCCGACCCGGCCGGTGGCGTGCGCGTACCCCTCGGCCATGTGGACCGCGCCCTGCTCGTGGCGGACGAGGACGTGGTGGATGCCGGCGTCGAGCAGCGTGTCGTAGGCCGGCATGATGGCGCCGCCCGGGTAGCCGAACACGGTGTCGACGCCGAGCGCCTCGAGGGTCCGCATGACGGCCTCGGCCCCGGTGATCCGCATGGTGACGACCTCCAGGTCCCCGGCCCCTTCACGACGGGACCTCCCGTCGAGGGAGGTCCGCGCGCGTCGGGAGGGGACGCGCGCGCTAGGGCAGTACGAGGAGTCCGCGCAGGACGGCGGTCCGGCGCGCGGTGAGGACGACCCGCTGGCGCATGGGACCCCCGGTGACGCGGAGCGGCGGCCGCTGCGGCCGCCTCGGGCTGAGCATAGCCCTCAGGACCGGGCGGCGGTCGGGCGGTCCCGGCCCGCGGCGACGGCGGCCCGGACGGCGGCGGCGATGCCGGGGGCGTCGAGCCCCAGGTCCGCGAGGATGCGACCGGCGTCCCCGTGGGGCACGTACCGGGTCGGGACCCCCAGCCGCAGGACGGGCGGCACCGCGGTCGGGCCGACCGCCGCGGCGATCCGGTCCGCGAGCTCGGCGCCGGCCCCGCCGGCCACGACGCCGTTCTCGACGGTCACGACCAGTGGGGCCGCCGCGGCGTCGGCGATCATCGCGGGGTCGGCCGGCCGGACCGAGCGGACGTCCCAGACGGTGACGGCCAGCCCCTCGGCGGCCAGCGCGTGGGCGGCCGCGACCGCGGGCCGGACCCGGTCCCCCACCGCCAGCACGCAGGCGTCGGCCCCCTCGTGGAGGCGGCGGGCGGAGAGCGGCGCGGTCAGCCGCGCGCCGGCCCGCGGACCCAGCGCGTCGGCCCGCACGACCGTCCCCTTCGGGAACCGCAGCGCGACGGGACCGTCGAGCTCCAGCGCCGCGTCGAGCAGCGCCCGGAGGTCCTGCTCGCAGGACGGAGCCAGCACCGTCATGCCCGGGATGCGCAGCGTCAGGGCCAGATCGAGGACGCCGTGGTGGCTCGGTCCGTCGTCCCCGGTGACGCCGGCGCGGTCGAGGACGAGCACGACGTGCTCGCCGTGCAGGCCGACGTCGAGGTTGGCCTGGTCGAACGCGCGGGCGAGGAACGTCGAGTAGACCGCGAGCACCGGCGTCATCCCGGCGTGCGCCAGACCCGCGGCGCTGGTCACGGCGTGCTGCTCGGCGATCCCGACGTCGATGACCCGACCCGGGGACCGCCGCTCGACCGCGAGCAGCCCGGTCGATCCGGGCATCGCGGCGGTCATCGCGACGACGTCGTCGCGGCGCTCCATCGCCCCGGCCAGCGCGTCGCTGAACGCCGCCGTCCAGGACCGCGAGCCCGACGGCGCGGGGCCGGTCTCGGGGTCGAAGGCCGACGTGTCGTGGAGCCGCTTCTCGGGGTCGGTCTCGGCCGGCCCGTACCCGCGGCCCTTCTCGGTCAGGACGTGCAGGAGGACGGGGGTGTCCAGGCGGAGCGCGTCGCGGACCGCCCGCTCGACGACGGCGACGTCGTGCCCGTCGAACGGCCCGAGGTACCGCACGCCGAGGGCCTCGACGAAGGACTGCAGGGCCGGGGCCTCGGAGACGGCGGTCTTCAGCGCGCGGAGGTTGGCGTCCCGGACGCGCGCGGCGAGGCCGCTGGCCGGCAGCCGGGCCACGACGTCGTCGAGGCGGTCGCGGAGCCGGCGGTACCGGGGGTCGGTCCGGATCTCGGCGATGCGCTGCGGCAGGCGGCTGACCGTCTCGGCGTAGGACCGCCCGTTGTCGTTCACGACGACGAGGACCGGCAGGCCGTGGTGCCCGAGGTTGTTCAGCGCCTCGTACGCCATCCCGCCCGTCAGCGCCCCGTCGCCGATGACCGCGACGGTGCGGCGGGGCGGGACCGTCGGCCGGGCGCGCTCGGCCCAGGCCAGCCCCGCCGCCCAGGACAGCGCGGTCGAGGCGTGCGAGTTCTCGACGTGGTCGTGCGGCGACTCGGCCCGCGACGGATAGCCGGAGAGCCCACCCGCGGTGCGGAGCGACGTGAAGTCGTCGGCCCGACCGGTCAGCATCTTGTGGACGTACGCCTGGTGGCCGGTGTCCCAGACGATGCGGTCGTGCGGCGAGTTCAGGACCCGGTGCAGGGCGACCGTCAGCTCGACGACGCCGAGGTTGGAACCGAGGTGGCCGCCGGCTCGGGCGACGGCCGCGACGACCGCCTCGCGGAGCTCGTCGGTCAGCGTCGCGAGGTCGTCCGGACCGAGGGTGCGGAGGTCGGACGGGCCGGCGATCCGCTCGAGCACCATCACCGCCTCCGGGGCGCCGTCGGGGCCGGCGCGGGGCGAGGGTAGGTCAGGCCGCTCCGACCAGCGCCGCCGCACGGACCCCGATCGCCATGGCAGCGGCGTTCGTGTGCCCCCGGACGATCCGCGGCATCACCGAGGCGTCCGCGACACGGAGCCCGTCGACGCCCCGCACGCGCAGCGCGGGGTCGACGACCGCCCGGTCGTCGGACCCCATGCGGCACGTCCCGACCGGGTGGTACAGCGTCTGCCCCGTCGCTCGCGCGTGGGCCCGGAGCGCCGCGTCGTCGGTGGCCGGCGCCGACGGGACCAGCCGCTCCTCGATGCGGCCACCGAGCGCCCGCGTCCCGAGCAGCGCCTCGACGGTCCGGAGCCCCGTCACCATCCGGCGCAGGTCGACGCCGCCGGGGTCCTCGAACGTCCCGGGTGCGACGCGGGGCGGCCGGCGCGGATCGGCCGCCGCGAGGGTGACGCGCCCGCGGCTCTCGGGGACGAGGACGATCGCGGCGACCGTCAGCCCGTGCCGGGGGAACCGCGTCCGGCCGTGGTCCAGCATCGGGGCCGGGATCGCGAGGAGCTCGACGTCCGGCGCCGGCTCGTCCTCGGAGGTCCGCAGCAGCGCCAGCGCCTCGCCGAGGTTCGACGTCGCCGGTCCGCGCCGCCGCAGCAGCCAGGACGCGAGCACCCGCGGATCGCGGTCGGCGCCGTGGAGGCTGCCGCCGGCGGTCCCGACGACCATCCCGGACGCGACGTGGTCCTGGAGGTCCGCCCCGACGCCGGGCGCGTCGACGACGACGCCGAGCCCGAGCGCGCGCAGCTCGTCGGCCGGTCCGACGCCGGAGCGCCAGAGCAGCGCCGGCGACGCGACGGCCCCGGCGCAGAGGATCACCTCGCCCTCGGCCCGGACGACCTCGCGGAACCGCCCGGTGAGCAGCTCGACGCCGACGGCCCGGCCGTGGGCGACGACGACGCGGGACACGGTCGCCCCGGTCCGGACGGTGAGCCGATCCCCGACGTCGGCCAGGGCCGGGACGAGGAACGCGTCGGCCGCCGACCACCGCCGGCCGCGGCGCTGCGTGACCATCGTGAGCGCCGCCCCCTCCTCGGCGTGGTAGTCGTCGACGACGGGGATGCCCAGCTCGCCGCAGGCGTCGAGGAAGGCCAGCGTCACCGGACGCGGGTCGCGCTGCCGCTCGACGCGGACGGGACCGCCGACGCCGCGGTGCGCGGTCGCGCCGCGCTCGTCGTCCTCGAGGCCGTGGAGCAGCCCGCGCATCGTCGTCGCGTCCCAGCCGGTCGCACCGGCCGCGGCCCAGCCGTCGTAGTCGGCGTCGACCCCGCGGACCCACATCATCGCGTTGATCGCGGACGACCCGCCGACGACGCGTCCGCGGGGCCACGTGTCGACGCGGCCGTCGAGCCCGGGCTGGGGCGCGGTCGGGACCGCCCAGTCGTGCCGGCCGAACCAGAGGTCGGCGGCCATGGCCGGGATCCCCAGCCGCGGGTCGCGGGCCGGTGGGCCGGCCTCGATCAGCGCGACGCGGGCGCCGGCACGGGCCAGCCCCGCGGCGACGGCGCAGCCGGCCGAGCCGGCCCCGACGACCACGTGGTCGTACGTCCCCCGCTCCCCCGTCACCGTCCGCCTCCCCTTCTACCGGCCCACGGCGCGATCAGGACCCGATCGCGGCCCGCAGCAGCTCGTTCGTCCGGCGCGGGTCGGCGCTGCCCCCGGTCGCCCGCATGACCTGTCCGACCAGCGCCCCGATGGCGCGGTCGTTGCCGTCCCGGACGGCGGCGACGGCGTCGGGGTTCGCGGCGACGACCTCGGCGACGACCCGGGCGAGCTCGCCCTCGTCGCGCAGCTGCGACAGTCCGCGGGCCTCGGCGACGGCGCGGGGCCCGGCGGCGCCGCGGTCCTCGAGCACCCCGGCGAGGACCTGCTTCGCCTGCGTGGCCGAGACGGCCCCCTCCTCGACCATCGCGACCAGCTCCGCGACGTGGGTCCCGGTCAGGCCGGCGTCGGCGAGGGCGACGCCCTCGGCGGCGAGCCAGCCGGTGACCTCACCGGCCAGCCAGTTCGCCGCCGCGGGGGCCGGCGCGCCGGCCGCGACCGCGGCGTCGAGCAGCGCCAGCATCCCGCCGCCGAGGACCGTCGCGGCCTGGGCGCGCGGCACGCCGGCGGCGACCAGCCGGGCCCGGGCGGCGGCCGGCAGCTCGGGCAGCTCGGCCCGGACCTCGGCGACGCGCCGGGGCGACGTCGTGACCTCGACGAGGTCGGGGTCGGGGAAGTAGCGGTAGTCGGTCACCGTCTCCTTGCGGCGGAGCGTCCGCGTGACGCCGGCGTCCTCGTCCCAGTGCCGCGTCTCCATCACGATGCTGCCGCCGTCCTCGAGGACGGCGATCTGGCGGGCGGCCTCGTGGGCGATCGCGCGGCCGAGGGACCGGACCGAGTTCAGGTTCTTGATCTCGCACCGCGTGCCGAGCGGCTCGCCCGGACGCCGGACCGAGACGTTCGCGTCGCACCGGATGGACCCCTCCTCCATCCGGGCGTCCGAGACCCCGAGGGTCCGGACGATCGCCTGCAGTTCCCGGAGGTAGGCCTGCGCCGTCTCGGGATCGCGGACGTCGGGCCGCGAGACGATCTCGAGCAGAGGCACACCCGAGCGGTTGTAGTCGATCGCCGAGCGGTCGGCGCCGTGGAGCCGGCCGGTCGCGCCGAGGTGCAGCGACTTCCCCGTGTCCTCCTCCATGTGCAGCCGCTCGATGCGGACCGTCTCGAGCACGAGCTCGCCGTCGCGCTCGACCTCGACCTCGAGCACGCCGTCGCTGACCAGCGGCACGTCGTACTGGCTGATCTGGTAGTTCTTCGCGAGGTCGGGGTAGAAGTAGTTCTTCCGGTGGAACCGGCACCGCGGCGCGATGGTCCCGCCGAGCGCCAGGCCCAGCAGCGTCGCGTCGTGGACCGCGCGCGCGTTCGGGACGGGCAGCGCCCCCGGCTGGCCCGAGCAGACGGGGCAGACGTTCGTGTTCGGCGCGTCGCCGAACGTCGTCGGGCAGCCGCACCACATCTTCGTCGCGGTCGAGAGCTCGACGTGGACCTCGAGCCCGACGACGGTCTCCCAGGCGCTCATCGCCGGACCCCCGCGCCGTGGGCGGCGGGATCCGGGTCGAACCCGACGACGGCCTCGACCGCGCGCGCGACCCGGTAGCAGCGGTCGTCCGCCCGGAGCGGCGCCATGATCTGGAGCCCGACGGGGAGCGGTCCCGACCCGGCGCCGTCGTCGGCCGTCCCGATCGGGACCGAGACGGCCGGCACGCCGGCCAGCGAGGCCGGGACCGTGGCGACGTCGTTGCGGTACATCGCGAGCGGATCGGCGACCGCACCGATGCGGAACGCGACCCCGGGCGCCGTCGGGCTGATCAGGACGTCGACGCGGTCGAACGCGGTGGCGAAGTCGCGGGCGATCAGCGTCCGGACGCGGGCGGCCTGGAGGTAGTAGGCGTCGACGTACCCCGACGAGAGGGCGTGCGTCCCGATCATGATGCGGCGCCGGACCTCGGGGCCGAACCCCTCCCCCCGGGTCGCCGCGTTCATCGCCTCGGCGGTGGCGGCGTCGACGCGGCGGCCGTACCGGACCCCGTCGAACCGTGCGAGGTTCGACGACGCCTCGGCCGGGGCGACGAGGTAGTACGCGGGCAGCCCGTACCCGGCGTGGGGCAGCGAGACCCGCTCGACGGTGGCGCCGGCCGCCTCGAGGGCCGCGACGGCGGCGAGGAACACGGCCCGGACGCCGGGCTCGCACCCCGCCTCCTCGAGCTCCTCGACGACGCCGACGCGGAGCCCCTCGACCCCCCGCCCGAGCGCCGCGACGACGTCGGCGGGGTCGGTCGGGTCGCTGGTCGCGTCGCGCGGGTCGGGACCGGCCATGACCGCGTGCAGCAGCGCGGCGTCGGTGACGTCGCGGGCGAACGGGCCGGCCTGGTCCAGCGAGGACGCGAACGCGACCAGCCCGTACCGGGACACGGCGCCGTAGGTCGGCTTCCCCCCGACGAGGCCGGTGAACGCGGCCGGCTGCCGGATGGACCCGCCGGTGTCCGTCCCGACGCCGAGCGGCGCCAGGCCGCCGGCGACCGCGGCCGCCGACCCGCCCGACGAGCCGCCGGGCACGCGGTCGGGGTCCCACGGGTTGCGGGTCGGGCCGTACGCCGAGTTCTCGGTCGACGAGCCCATCGCGAACTCGTCCATGTTGGTCTTGCCGAGCACGACGATCCCCGCGGCCGCGAGGCGCTCGGTGACGGTCGCGTCGTACGGCGGGACCCAGCCCTCGAGCATCCGGGAGCCGCAGGTCGTCGGCGCGCCCCGCATCGTCAGGACGTCCTTCAGCGCCAGCGGCACCCCGGCCAGCGGCCCCAGGGCCTCGCCGGCGGCGCGACGGCGGTCGACCGCGTCGGCGGCGTCGCGGGCGCGGGCGGCGGTGACGACGAGGAAGGCGTGGAGGTCGTCGGGTCCGAGGTCGGCGGCGTCACGCGCGTGCCAGACGTCGCCGTCGGCGACGACGCCGTCGCGGGCCGCGATCGCGTCGAGGTGCGCCTCGAGCACCTCGCGGGCGGTGACCTCGCCGGCGCCGACGGCGGCACCGAGCGCCGCCGCGCCCAGCCGCGTGAGGGCCGGGTCGGCGCTCACGCGTCCTCCTCGACGATCCGCGGCACGCCGAAGCGGTCGCCGACGCGGTCGGGGGCGGCGGCCAGGACGGCGTCGGCCGGAAGGCGCTCGCCCGGGACGTCCGGACGGGTGACGTCCTCGAGGCCGAGGGGGTGGGTCATCGGTGCGACGTCGTCCGTCGCGACGGCCCCGACCTCGGCGGCGTAGGCGAGGATGTCGGCGAGCTGGGGCGTGAGGGCCGCGATCTCGTCGTCGTCGAGGGCGAGCCGCGCGAGCGCCGCGACGTGGCGGACCTCGTCCTCGCTCAGCGACACCGGCCGGCCTCCCCGCGACGCCGTCCCGCGGGCGGCCGCGCGGCGGAGGCTAGCCCTGCGCCCCGCCCGGGCCCTCCGCGCGGGCGTCCGCGTCGGTCCGCGTGCGGGCCGCGATCGCCTCGGCCTCCTCGGCCGCGTCGAGCGGGACGAACGCGTAGTGCAGGCCGATCCAGACCGACTGCGACCACGGGTACAGCAGCACCGGGGCGAGGATGTTGATGACGACGCCGCCGACCAGCAGCCACGTCCACGGCACGTCGGGCCAGGTCAGCCACAGGCCGATGCCGAGGAACACGCCGAAGATCACCTCGGTCACGGCCATGATGACGGTCAGCGCCCCGGTCCACTCGCCGTCCTCGCGCTCGAACCTCATCCCGCAGGCCGGGCAGGTCGGGTGCAGCCTGTAGTACGAGCGGAAGATCCCGCCCGTGCCGCACCGCGCGCAGCGCCGGGCCATGCCGTGGCGGAGCGCCTCGCCCGAGAACGCCATGCCCCGCTCCCAGTCCGGGCCCGCCGTCGGGGCCGTCGCCGGGAGCGTAGGTCCGGACCGCGGTGGGGCGGCCGGGTCCTGCGGCCCCCGGCGACGGGACGGCCGGCCCGGGCCGCGGGGGGCGCGGCGGCGGACCCTCCGGCGGTCCGGGCGGAGGTGCGGGCGGAGGTGCGGGACGACCCTCCGACCTGTTATGGTCAGGGTGACCAGAACAGGAGGTCCCGTGAGCGGCACCGCGCTCCTCACCGACCGCTACGAGCTGACGATGCTGGAGGCGGCGCTCCGCGACGGCACCGCCGCGCGGCGCAGCGTCTTCGAGGTGTTCACGCGCCGGCTCCCCGAGGGCCGCCGGTACGGCGTCGTCGCCGGGCTCCCCCGCGTCGTCGACGCGATCCGGTCGTTCCGGTTCGACGACGACGCGCTGGCATGGCTCGGCCGCGAGGGCGTCGTCGGGACCGACACCCTGCGGTGGCTCGAGGCGTACCGGTTCGCCGGCGAGGTCCACGCCTACCGGGAGGGCGAGGTCCACGTCGGTGGCTCGCCGGTCCTGACCGTCGTCGCCCCGTTCGGCACGGCGGTGCTGCTGGAGACCGTCGTGCTCTCCATCCTGAACCACGACGCGGCCGTCGCGGCCGCGGCCGCCCGCATGGTCGCCGCCGCCCGCGGCCGGCGGCTGCTCGAGTTCGGATCACGCCGCACCCACGAGGAGGCCGCGGTCGCCGCCGCGCGGGCCGCGCACCTCGTCGGGTTCGACGCGACGTCCAACCTCGCGGCCGGCCGGCGGTACGGGATCCCGACCGCCGGGACCGCGGCCCACGCCTTCACCCTCGTCCACGACGACGAGCCGGCCGCGTTCGCGTCGCAGGTCGCGGCCGCCGGGGCCGGGACCACGCTGCTCGTCGACACGTACGACGTCGACCGTGGCATCGCGCACGCGCTGGCCGCCGCCGGACCGGACCTCGGCGGCATCCGCATCGACTCGGGCGACCTCGCGGCCGGCGCCCGGCGGGCCCGGGCGCAGCTCGACGCCGCCGGGGCCGCCGCCGCCCGGATCGTGCTCTCGGGCGACCTCGACGAGCACACGATCGACGCGCTGGCCGACGCGCCCGTCGACGCGCTCGGCGTCGGGACGTCGGTGGTGACCGGCTCCGGCGCGCCGACGGCCGGCTTCGTTTACAAGCTGGTCGCCCGCGAGGCCGTGGCCGGCGGCGACCTCGTCCCCGTCGCGAAGGCCGGGGGCGAGAAGGCCACCGTCGGCCGGTGGAAGGTCGCGTCCCGGGCGCTCGAGGACGGCGTCGCGACCGCCGAGCTGGTCCGGCCGGCGGGGACGCGGCGGCCGGCCGGCAGCCGCGCGCTGCAGGTGCCGGTGCTCCGCGACGACGACGTCCTGACCGACCTCTCGCTCGACGCGGCCCGCACCCACCACCGCGCCGCGGTCGCCGAGCTGCCGCCCGGGGCGCGCGACGTCGCGCCCGGCGCCCCCTGCCTGCCCCTCGTCCACCTCGAGCCCGCGGAGGTCCCCGCATGAGCGCGCCCGAGCCGTACGACGCCACGACCGCGCTGGTCGTCGTCGACGTCCAGAACGACTTCGCCGACCCGGCCGGCGGCCTGGCCGTCGCCGACGCCGCGGCGATCCTGCCCGAGGTGAACGACCGCGTCGCGACCTGCCGCGCCGCCGGCGGCCTCGTCGTCTACACGCAGGACTGGCACCCGGCGCGGACCCCGCACTTCGTGACCGACGGTGGCCCGTGGCCGGTGCACTGCGTCGCCGGGACCTGGGGCGCCGAGCTGCACCCCGACCTGGTCGTCGACGGGCCGGTGGTCCGCAAGGGCGTCGACGGCGGCGACGGCTACTCGGGGTTCAGCGTCCGGGACCCGGTCAGCGGCGACGTCACCCGGACCGAGCTGGGCGCGCTGCTCGACGAGCACGGCGTCCGCCGCGTCGTCGTCGTCGGGCTGGCCGGGGACGTCTGCGTCGCCGCGACCGCCGAGGACGCCGCGGCGCTCGGGTACGCGACGACCGTGCCGCTGGCCGCGACCCGGATGGTCGAGCTGGCGCCGGGCGACGGGGACCGGGCGGTCGCCCACCTGCGGGCGGCCGGCGTCGAGGTCGTCGGCGCGCCGTGACCGCCGTCGCGGTCGACGTCGCGCTGCTCGCGATCGAGGCGGGCCGCCTGACGGTGCTGCTCGTCGAGCCGGAGTCGGCCGACCTCGCCGGGACCTGGTCGCTGCCCGGCCGGCGCGTCCGGGACGACGAGTCCCTCGACACGACGGCGCTGCGGGCCCTGCGCGAGCTGGCCGGCATCGAGCGGCCGACCCTGCTGCTGGAGCAGCTGCGGACCTACGGCGCGCCGACCCGCGATCCGCGGGCCCGCGTCGTCTCCGTCGCGTACCTCGCCCTCTCGGGCGCGCCCCTGCACCCCGCCCCCGGACCGCGGCCGGGTCCCCGGGCGGTCGTGGCCGACGCGGCGGAGGTCCTCGACTGGCCGCCGGCCCGGTTCGCGTACGACCACGCCGCGATCGTCGCCGACGCGATCGAGCGCGTCCGGTCCCGCCTCGAGTACACGGCGCTGGCCACGGCGCTGCTGCCGGCGCCGTTCACCCTGGCGGCGCTGCGCGGCGTGTACGAGGCGGTCTGGGGCGGCCCGCTCGACCCGGCGAACTTCCGGCGGAAGGTGCTGGCCACGCCGGGGTTCGTCGTCCCGGCGCCCGGGCCGGCCGTGGCCGGACCCGGCGGCGGGCGTCCGGCCCGCCGCTACGCCGCCGGCGGCGCGACGCGGCTGCACCCGGCGATGCTCCGGGACCGGTAGCCCCCGGCTCAGCCCGTCCAGCCGGCGCGGAGCAGGTCGCGGAAGCCGGCGTCGTCCAGCACCGGCACGCCGAGCGCCTCCGCCCGCGCGACCTTCGAACCCGGCGCGGCCCCGGCGACGACCAGCGACGTCCGGCCCGAGACGCTCCCCGTGACGGCGGCGCCGCGGGCGGTCAGCGCCGCCTCGGCCTCGTCGCGGGTGAACCCCTCGAGCGTCCCGGTCACCACGACGCGGAGCCCGGCCAGCAGCGTCGGGTCGACCGCACCGCCGGCGTCCTCCGTGGCGGCCGTCGTCGTCGCGGCGACCGGCCGGACGCCCAGGGCGGCGAGGTCCGCCACGAGACGGGCGTTGCGCGGGTTGTCGAACCAGGACCGCAGCGAGGCGGCGATGGCCGGTCCGACGCCGTCGACGGCCTCGAGCTCCTCGGCCGTCGCGGCGGCCAGCCGGTCGAGGTCCCCGAACGCCCGCGCGAGGGACCGCGCGTAGGACGGGCCGAGGTGCCGGACGTTGAAGGCGACGAGGAAGCGGTCCAGCGGCTGCTCCCGCGCGGCCGCGATCCCGGCGAGGAGGTTCTCGACGCGGCGCTCCTTGAACCCCTCGAGCTCCAGCAGCTCGTCGCGCCGGGCGTCGAGGCGGAACACGTCGGCGAGGTCGCGCACGAGGCCCCGCGTGACGAGCAGCTCGACCGTCTGCTCCCCGAGCCCCTCGATGTCGAGCGCGCCGCGCGACGCGAGGTGCGCCAGCGACTCGAGCAGCCGGTTCGGGCAGTCGACGTTCTCGCAGAAGTGGTGGGCCTCGTCGTCGGGTCGGACCAGCGGCTCGCCGCAGAACGGGCAGGCCGCCGGCATCCGCCACCGCCGCAGCCCCCTCGGCCGCGCGGCGCGGACCGGGCCGACGACCTCGGGGATGACGTCGCCGGCCCGGCGGACGATGACGGTGTCGCCGACGCGGACGTCCTTGGCGTGGACCTGGAGCTCGTTGTGCAGGGTCGCGTGCGTGATGGTCACGCCGGCGACGAGGACCGGCTCCAGGACCGCGTACGGCGTGACCTTCCCGGTCCGGCCGACGTTGATCTCGATGGCGCGGAGCACGGTCTCCTGCTCGACCGGCGGCATCTTGTACGCGATCGCCCACCGCGGTGCGCGAGCGGTCGAGCCGAGCGCCGCCTGCAGCCCCCGGTCGTCGACCTTCACGACGACGCCGTCGGTCTCGTACGCGAGGTCGTGGCGCTCCGCCGTGGCGCGCTCGATCTCGGCCCAGACGGCCTCGACCCCGTCGACGACGACCGTCTCCGGCGGGACCGGCAGCCCGGCCGCGGCCAGCCGGGACAGCGTCTCGTGGTGCGACGCCGACGGCAGTCCCTCGACGGCCCCGACGCCGTGGACCCAGAGCGCCAGCGGCCGCACCGCCGTGACCGCCGGGTCCTTCTGGCGCAGGGCGCCCGAGGCCGCGTTGCGGGGGTTCATGAAGGCGGCCTCGCCGGCCTCGATGCGGGCGGCGTTCATCGCCGCGAACGCGGCCAGCGGGAGGTACACCTCGCCGCGGACCTCGAGCACCGACGGGGCCGGGTCGAGCGCCAGCCGGTACGGCACGTCGGCGATGGTCAGGACCTGGGCGGTCACGTCCTCACCGACGGTCCCGTCGCCGCGCGTCGCCGCGTGGGCCAGCACGCCGTCGCGGTAGACCAGGTCGATCGCGACGCCGTCGATCTTCCGCTCGCACGTGTACCGGACGGGGTCGTCGGTCCCGAGGCCGCGCCGGACGCGCTCGGCCCAGGCCTCGACCTCGGCGCGGTCGAACGCGTTGTCGAGCGACCCCATCGGCTCGGGATGTCGGACCGGCGCGAACGCCGCGTCGACGGGGGCGCCGACCTGCTGGGTCGGGGAGGACGGCGTCCGGAGGGTCGGGTGCGCGGCCTCGAGGTCCTCGAGCTCGCGGAGGAGCGCGTCGAACGCCGCGTCCGGCAGCGGCGGCTCGGAGAGGACGTAGTACCGGTACCGGGCGTCGCGGACGGTCCGGGCCAGCTCGTCGTGCCGGGCCCGCGCGTCCCCGGGCGCGTCGGCGCTCACGCGCCGGCCACGGCGAGCGGGAGGCCGGCGGGGCGCTCGGCGGCGGTGACCGGACCGCCACCGAGGCAGACGGCGTCGGCCGCGTCGTACAGGACGGCGGCCTGCCCGAGGGCGACGCCGTGGGCCGGCGCGTCGAGCGCGAGCCGTGGGCCCGCGACCCCGGGTCCGCCCGGGACGACGACCGCGGGGTGCGCGGCGCCGTGCGCGCGCAGCTGGACGCGGACCCGGTCCCCCGGCCGCGGCGGCGCGGCCACGGCCCACGTCGGCGCGGCGACCTCGACCCAGCCGCAGGCCAGCGCGTCGCGCGGACCGACGACGACGGTCCGGCGCGCGGCGTCGACGTCGACGACGAACCGCCGCTCGTGCCCCGCCAGTCCGAGCCCGCGCCGCTGCCCGACCGTCGTGCGCCAGACGCCGTCGTGCCGACCGACCTCGCGACCCTCGAGGTCGACGACCGGTCCGGGCGCGGACCCGAGCCGGTCGTCCAGCCAGCCCGACGTGTCCCCGTCGGGGACGAAGCAGAGCTCGTACGAGTCCGGCTTGGTCGCGACCCGGAGACCGAGGGCGGCGGCGCGGGCCCGGACCTCGGCCTTCGTCAGCTCGCCGACCGGCAGCAGCGTCGCGGCCAGCTGCGCCGGCGTCGCGACGTGCAGCACGTACGACTGGTCCTTCGCGCGGTCGGCGGCCCGGACCAGCACCGCCCCCGGACCCGGGGTCGTGACCGGGCGGCCGTCCCGACGGAGCCGGGCGTGGTGGCCGGTCGCGAGGGCGTCGAACCCGAGGGTCCGGGCCCGGGCCAGGACCTCGGCGTACTTCACGCGCTCGTTGCAGGTGATGCAGGGGTTCGGCGTCGTCCCGGCCGCCGAGCCGGCGACGAACGCGTCCTCGACCTCGCGACGGAACACGTCGCCGAGGTCCCAGACGTAGAACGGGATCCCGAGGACGCCGGCCGTCCGGCGGGCGTCCTGCGCGTCGTCCAGCCCGCAGCAGCCGTGCCCGACCGCCGCGGCGGGGACGTCGGCGAGCCGGAGGTGCACGCCGGTGACGTCGTGGCCGGCCTCGACGAGGAGCGCCGCGGCGACCGCGCTGTCGACGCCGCCCGAGAGGGCGACGAGCACCCGGGCCATCAGGCCGCCCCGTCGCGGGCCGCCGGCGCGGCGACGGGTCGGAGCCCGAGGTCCAGGACCGGCGCGCCGGACCGGAGCCGCGGCACGGCCTCCCGGAGCACGGCCACGGCGTGGTCGATCTCGTCGGCCGTCGTCGTCCAGCCGAGGCTGAGCCGCAGCGGGGTCCCGTCGCGACCCATCGCGGCCATCACCGCCGAGCCGCGACCCGCCCCCGACGAACAGGCCGAGCCGGAGGACGCCGCGACGCCGGCCGCGTCCAGCGCCAGCTGGAGCGCGTCGCCGTCGACGCCGTCGAGCTCGAGGTGGACGTGGCTCGCGAGCCGATGCGCCGGATCGCCGGGCCCCGTGCGGTGGACGCCGTCGAGGTCCGCGACGCCGGCGGCGAGCCGGTCGGAGAGGTCGCGGAGCCGCGCGCGCAGCGCCGCCCGCTCGGCCACGGCCCGCGTCAGCGCCTCGGCGCAGGCCGCGACCAGCCCGACCGCGAACGTCCCGGACCGGACACCGCGGTCCTGTCCGCCGCCGTGGGCGAGCGGCTCGACGTCGACGCCGCGGCGCAGCACGGCGACGCCGACCCCCTGGGGCCCGCCGATCTTGTGCGCCGAGACGGCGAGGGCGTCGGCGTGCCACGCGTCGAGGTCGACGTCCAGGGTCGCGATGCACTGGACGCTGTCGACGTGGAACGGCACGCCCCGGGCGCGCAGGTCGGCGCCGATCGTCGCGACGTCGTTGACGGCGCCGGTCTCGTTGTTCGCGCCCATCACGCTGACGAGCGCCGTGTCGGACCGCACCCGGTCGAGGACGTCGGCGGCGTCGACGCGTCCGTCGGGGCGGGGCGCGACGACGTCCAGCTCGACCTCGCCGCGGTCGGCCAGCCACCGCAGCGCCTCGCGGACGGCGGCGTGCTCGACCGCGGTCGTGACGACGTGCACGGGGGCGTCGTCCCCGGCGGCGCGCCGGGCCGTCCGGGCGGCCCAGACGACGCCCTTCAGCGCGAGGTTGTCGGCCTCGGTGCCGCCGGAGGTGAACACGACGTCGGCCGGGGTGCAGCCGAGGGCGGCGGCGGCGCGCTCGCGGGCCTCCTCGACGGCGGCCCGGGCGTCCTGACCGGGGAGGTGCCGGGCCGAGGCGTTGGCCGCCGGGAGCCAGCGCACCAGGACCTCCAGCACCTCGGGGCGCGGCGGCGTCGTGGCGGCGTGGTCGAGGTCGGCACGCATCGCTGGCACCCTACCGCCGGGCGGTCGCCGCGGGCCGCCGTCGGAGGGACGCCGTGGGACCGCACCTGCCGGACGGGATCGTGCCGCCGCCGCACCCCGTCGCGGTCCGACCGCTCGCGCTCGACGCCGGCGAGGTGGTCGGCCACCGCATCGCGCTGCTCGCCCTCGAGGACTGGGGCGCCTGGGCGGACCTGCGCTTCGCGCGGGTCGCCGGCCCGGGCGCGCCGCCGCTGCCGCGGCGCATCCCGCTGGCCGACGACTGGGAGGTCACGGCCGACGGGACGCCGCTCGAGGTGCTCGACGTCGCGGGCCGCGGCGACCGGGCGTTCTCGAACGGTGAGGTCCGGCTGCGGCCGGCGCCGGCGCCGGGCACCGAGGTCCGGGTCCGGGCGCGGTTCGCGCCAGGGGCGGTCGCCGAGGCGGTGTTCCGGGTCGCGTGACCGGACCCGACCGGCCGCGCCGATCCGACCGGCCGGGTCAGGTCGCGGAGGCGGCCGCGATGCTCGCGATGGTCGCGTCGAGGACGGCGTCGAACTCCTCGGGGCTCTGCTGCGCGGTCAGCCCGTCGAGCAGCGCCCGGGAGAACGACGCGATCATCCCGTGGTTCCGGGCGAGGAGCGCGTTCGCCTCGTCGCGCGGGTAGCCGCCCGAGAGCGCGACGACGCGGAGCACCTTCGGGTGCGCGACCAGCGGCGCGTAGAGGTCGTCGACCGTCGGGAGCGAGAGCTTCAGCATCACCGGCGGCCCGTCGCCGAGCGCGTCCAGGTGCGCGGTCAGCTCGGCCAGCAGCAGGTCCTCGGCCTCGCGCTTCTGCGGGCTGTGGATGTCGACCTCGGGCTCGACGATCGGGACCAGCCCGGCGGCGCGGATGCGCTCGGCGACCTCGAACTGCTGGTCGACGACGCGGCGGACCCCCTCGGGGTCGGCCACCTTGATCACCGACCGCATCTTCGTGCCGAACACGCCGTTGTCCCGGGCCCGGGCGAGCAGCGCGTCGAGGTCCGGCATCGGCTTCATCAGCTGCATGCCGCCCTCCTCGTCCGCGAGGCCGACGTCGACCTTCACGAACGGGACGACGCCCCGCTCCTCCCAGAGGTACGCGGCGGTCGGACGGCCCGCGACGGTCCGGTCCATCGTGCCCTCGAACAGGATCGCGCCGAGGACGCGGTCGCCGCCGAAGGACGGGCTGGTCATGAGCCGCGACCGCATCTCGTGGACCCGGTCGTACATCTGCTCCTCGCCGGCGTACTCGTCCTCGCCGACGCCGTACGCCGCGAGGGCGCGGGGGGTCGAGCCGCCGCTCTGGTCGAGGGCGGCGATGAAGCCCGCGCCGGTCCCGACCTTCTCGAGCTTCGCCTGGTCCATGTCGTCCTCCGTGCGCCGCTCAGCCGCGGCGGGCCTCGAGCTGCTCGATGAGCTTCGGGACGACCTGGTGGAGGTCCCCGACGATGCCGAAGTCCGCGATCTGGAAGATCGGGGCCTCCGGGTCCTTGTTGATCGCGACGACGTGCTGCGACGTCTGCATGCCGGCCCGGTGCTGGATCGCGCCCGAGATGCCGGTGCCGAGGTACAGCGACGGCGAGATGGTCCGGCCCGTCTGCCCGATCTGGAACCGGTGCGGGTACCACCCGGCGTCGGTGGCGGCCCGGGAGGCCCCGACGCCGCCGCCGAGCAGGTCCGCGAGCCGCTCGAGCAGCTCGAACCCGGACGCGTCCCCGAGGCCGCGCCCGCCCGAGACCACGATCGAGGCCTCCGCGATGTCGGGCCGACCGGCGCCGGCCTGGACGACGGCGTCGGTGACCGGGGCGGCCGTGGCGGCGTCGGACGGGGCGACGTCGAGGGCGACGACCTCGGCCGGACCGCCGCCGGACTCCTCGGCCGCGAACGCGTTCGATGCGACGCCGATCAGCGGCAGGTGCCCGTCGGCGACGCGGGAGGTCGTGATGACGTCGCCGCCGAACACCTCCTTCGTCGCGACGACCGCGCCGTCCTCGACGGCGAGCCCGGTGGCGTCGGTGATCACCCCGCCGTCGACGCGGACGGCGAGGCGGGCCGCGACGTCCTTGACGTGGTTCGAGGAGGCGAACAGGACGGCCGCCGGACGGTCGGCCGCGACGAGCGCCGCGAGGGCCTCGACCTGCGGCAGCGTCACGTACCCCTTCGCGTCGGCCGAGTCCCAGTGGTGCACGCGGACCGCGCCGTGCGCGCCGAGGGTCGCGGCGTGCTCGGCCGCACCGGGGCCGAGCCAGACGGCCGCGACCTCGGCGCCGAGCGCCGGGGCGACCGCGCGGGCCGCGGCGAGCAGCTGGAGCGTGATGCGGCGCGGGGCGCCGCCGCTGTGGTCGACGAGGACGAGCAGCTCGGTCATGTCGGACCTCCTCAGACGAACTTGCGCTCGGCCATCCAGGCCACGAGCTCGGCGGCGCTGGAGCCGGCGCCGTCATCGGTGACGACGGTCCCGGCGGCCTTCGGGGGACGCGGGGTGGCGGTGCCGACGACGGCCCGAGCGGCGCCGGCGCCGACCAGCGCGGTGTCGAGCCCGTCGAGCGCCGAGAGGTCCCAGACGTCCTGCGGCTTCGACTTCGCGGCCATGATCCCCTTGAAGGACGGGAACCGCGGCTCGTTGATCGCCTCGACGACGCTGACGACCGCCGGCAGCGGCGAGGAGACGGTGTCGTACCCCTCCTCGTGCTCGCGGTCGGCGACGAGGCCGCCGTCGACCAGCTCGAGACGCCGGGCGTAGGTGATCGACGGCAGGCCGAGCAGCTCGGCGACCATGGCCGGCACGAGGCTGGTCCGGGCGTCGGTGGACTGGTTGCCGAACAGCAGCAGGTCGAAGCCGATGGTCGACGCCGCCGCGGCGATGACGCGGGCGGTGCCGATCGCGTCCGAGCCGGCGACCGCGTCGTCGGTGACGCGGACCGCCCGGTCGAGGCCGTAGGAGAGGGCCTTCGCCGCGGTCGGACCGGCCGCCTCGGGACCGACGATCAGGACGACGGTCTCGGTCTCCGGGGCCGCCTCCTTGATGCGGACGGCCTCCTCGATCGCGAACTCGTTGACCGGGCAGAGCACCGAGGCGACGGAGCGGTCCACGGTCAGCGAGCCGGGATCGAGGTGCTTCTCGCCGGCGGTGTCCGGGACCCACTTCACGGGGATGACGATGCGCACGGGGACCTCCGGGAACGACCACCATCGTAACCTCCGGCGGCGGCGGGGAGGTCGGGGTGCGCGAGCTCGCGCTGGTCCTCCACACGCATCTCCCGTGGGTCGCCGGCCACGGCCGGTGGCCCGTCGGCGAGGAGTGGCTGCACCAGGCCTGGACCGCGTCCTGGCTCCGCGTGACCCGGGTCCTCGAGGACGCCGCGGCCGCGGGGCTGCGCGACGTCGCGACCCTCGGGGTGACCCCGACCGTCGCGTGGCAGGTCGCGGACCCGCGGCTCGCGGCCGAGACGGCCGGGTGGCTCGCGGCCGCCGTCTGGCGGGCCGAGGAGCAGCGCCACCACCACCGCATGGGCCCGGCGGTCACCGCCCTCGCCCCCCACTGGTGGCGGCACTTCGCGGACCTCGCCGCCCAGCACGACGCCGTCGAGGCCCGCGGCGGGCTGCTCGGCGTGTGGCGCGGCCTCGCGGCGGACGGCGTCGTCGAGCTGCTGGCCGGCCCGGCGACGCACGCGGTGCTGCCGCTCGAGGACCCGGCGCTGGCCGACGCGCAGCTCGCGACGGGCCTCGCGGCGCACCGCGACTGGACCGGTGGGGACGCGGTCGGCCTCTGGCCGCCCGAGCTGGCCTGGGCGCCGGGGCTCGGCCGGCGCGTCGCGGCGCACGGCGTGCGGCACGTCCTGCTCGACGGCCCCGTCGTGGCCGGTGACGACCCCGTCGCGCTGCGGCGTGGCGTGCGGCTCGGGACCGACGGGCCGGTCGGGTTCGCCCGGGACCGGGCGCTGTCCGAGCGCGTCTGGGCCGACCCCGGCGGGTACCCGGGCGATCCCTGGTACCTCGACCTCCACGCCACCGGCGGGTACGGCGTCCACCGCTCGTGGCGCGTCACCGACGCGACCCGACCGCCCGACGCCAAGGCGCCGTACGAACCGGACCGGGCCGCGGCCCGGGTCGCGGCCCACGCCGACGACCTCGTCGCCGCCGTCCGCCGAGCGCTGGTCGACGACCCCGACGGACTGGCGGTCGTCGCCGTCGACACCGAGCTGCTCGGCCAGTGGTGGCACGAGGGGCCGGCCTGGCTGGCCGCGGTGATCGACCGCGTCGCGGCCGCGCCGGACCTCGCGCTGACCACGCCGGCGCGCCGGGCCGCGACGCGGCCGCCGGAGCGGCGCGTGGCCGAGCCGACCGGGACGTGGGCGCCCGACGCCGGGACGGCGCGGTGGACCGCGAGCGCGGCCGGTGACCTGCGGGCACGCGTCACCGCGACCGTCGCGGCCGCCCGGAGCGGCCTGCGCGGCGGCCGCG
>JAFMLG010000058.1 GCA_017852335.1 Actinomycetota bacterium
CCCGGCGGCGCCGGCGTCCCCCCGCGGCCCTCGAGCGCGCGACGGAGACGTCCGGCGGCGGCCTCGGCCCCGCGGTCCGCCAGGTCCGCGACCAGGCCGGCCAGCGGCGGTCCCGCGGCCCGGGCGCCGTCGAGGTCGGCGTCGAGGTGCGGCAGCGGCGCCATCAGCAGGAGGTTGCGCTCGACGGCGTCGCGGCCGCGCCGCAGCGCCTCGGCGGTCCGGGGCGGCAGGTCGGCGAGGGCGCGGTACAGCGCCGGCACGTCCCCGAACGCCCGGAGCAGCCGGGCCGCGGTGGCCGGGCCGATCCCCGGCGCCCCGTCGAGGCCGTCGGAGGGGTCGCCGCGCAGCGCGGCCAGGTCGCGGTAGGCGGCCGGCGGGACGCCGTGGGTGCGCTCGACCGCGGCGGCGTCCTCGACCGCGAGGTCCGAGAACCGGCGCCGTGGTCGGAGCAGTCGGACGCGGGGACCGACGAGCGCGAGGAGGTCCCGGTCGCTCGAGAGCAGGTCGGTCGCCCAGCCGCGGCGGTCCGCGTCGTCCGCCGCCGCGGCCAGCAGGTCGTCGGCCTCGGTCCCCGCCTGCACCCGGACGGGCACGCCGGCGGCGGCGAGCGCTCCGGGCAGCCCGTCCAGCACGGTCCGGAGGGCCGGGTCGGTCGGCGGCCGGTTCGCCTTGTAGGCGGGGAAGAGGTCCCGGCGGCGGTTCGCCGGGTGGTCGAGGGCGACGAGCGCGACGTCGTAGGGGCCGTACCGCCACGTCGAGGCCAGCATCGAGGCGACCGCGGCCAGGACGGCGACGAGGTCGTCGGCCGGCGCGGCGGGGTCGTCGCGGGTGGAGTGCCAGGCGCGGTGGGCCAGCGACGACCCGTCGACGGCGAGCAGTCGGAGCACGTCCGCGCCCCCTCCCGTCGGTGCGCCGACGCTAGCGTCACCGTGTCGGCGGTCGGACGGTGCGCGGGTGGCGGGGTCGGAGGACGTCGGCGTCCACACGTTGGCCCACGGCGGTCAGCCGCTCCTCGTCGCCGACCTGCCGGAGGGACCGACGGCGACGGTGCTGGAGACCGCGCTCGCGGGGGCGGGGCTGGTCCGACTGCCCGGTCTGCTCGGCGTCGACCTCCCGCGCGGCGCGCGGGTCGGGATCCTGCTGGAGGGCCGCGAGGCCCGGCTCGTCGACGAGCGCGACACGACGCTGCTGCGCCTGCCGCGACCGGGGCTGGCGGCCGACTGGCAGCGGGCCGCGCTCGCCCGACGGGGAACGGTCCTCGCGGTCGCACGAGGACTCGGCGTGGCGCCCGACGCGGCCCCGCCCGAGCTCGGGGCGGCGCTCGAGACGACGGCGCGGGACGGGCGGCTGCTCGCGGCCGTCGTCGGGGTCAGCGACCGCCCCCCGCGCCTGCCGATGCTGTTCTGAGGCGTCGCCTCAGGACGAGAGGTGCTGGAACCGGCTGAGGACGCGGAGCACGTAGAACTGCGTCTCGGTGATGTTCGGGATGCAGCCGCATCGCGCCACGCGGGTCGGGCCCGCGTTGTAGGCGGCCAGCGCCAGCTCCATGCTGCCGAACCGCACCAGCTGCTGCCGCAGGTACTTCGCCCCGCCGTTCAGGTTCAGCTCGGGGTCGAACCGCTGGTCGACGCTGCTGTCGACCCGGAGCCCCAGCCCGCGGGCCGTCCCCGGCATCAGCTGGGTCAGGCCCGCCGCGCCGGCGTGCGAGACCGCGCCGGGCCGGAACCCGCTCTCGGTCCAGGTCAGCGCACCGAGCAGCCGGTCGTCGACGCCCTGGGTCGCGGCGGCGCTGGCGACCAGCGCCGAGTAGGGCTGACCCTGCGCCGGGAGCCGCGGGGCCCAGCCGGGGACCCCGACCCAGACCCCACCGACGGGGCGGAGCGCCGTGAACCGGGAGAGCTCGATGGCCCGGATCTGCTCGGTGATGCGCTTCGCCAGGGCGGCCATCACCTCCTGGTCGTTCTCGAGCTCGTCGAGGAGCGCCCGCTGACGCCGCCGCTCGGCGTCGATCCCGGCCACGACCCGGCGCTGCTCGTCCTCGAGCTCGGCGACCCGGTCGCGCTGACGGGTGGCCTCGTCGCGGGCCGTGACGGCGGCGGTGCGGGCCGCGACGGCCTCGGCGATCAGGTCCGTCACCTCGGCGGCCAGCGTCTCGAGGTCGTCGACGAGGGTCCGGTCGTCGTCGGTGATGCGGCCGACCGTCGCGAGGGTCACCGCGAGGTCGTGGAGGTCGAGCGCACCGACCGTGCCGCGCATGATGATGTCGGCCGTCGCGGCCCGGCCGTACTTGAAGGTCTGGACGATCCGGGCCTGCAGCCGGTCGCGGACCTCGCCCGACCGGGTCTCGACCTCGGCCAGCCGGTCCTCGGCCGCCCGCTCGCGCTCGATCGCGGCGGCCTCGTCCGCGGACGCCGCCGCGATGCCGTCCTCGGCGGCGGCCAGGTCGGCCCGCACCCGCCTCAGCTCGGCGTTGGCGCTGCCGAGCCGGCGGTCGATCGCCTCGAGCTCGTCGGCGGCGGCGTCCAGCCGGGCCTCGATCTCGGCGATCCGGCGGTTGACCTCCTCGAGCTCGCTCCGGCGCTGCTCGAGCTCGTCCGCGACCGCGGGCCCGGCCACGGCGCCGAGCAGCAGCGCGGCCGCGAGGACGGCCGGGACGGCGCGGCGCATGCGGGCTCCGTGACGGCGCGGAACGCCCCGACGGGCGCCGGAACGGCACCGGAGGGGCGCACGGACCGGTGTCGGGGACGTCCCGAGGCTAGCGACGCGACCCGACGTGACGGGGGAGGGGGACGCGTCCGACCGGCCGCGTCGGCGCGGTGGTGTCAGCGCGCCTCGATCGGGACGACGTCGCGCTCGACGGGACCGGTGAACAGCTGCCGCGGGCGGACGATCGCCTGGTCGGCGTCGTCGACGTTCTCCTGCCAGTGCGCGAGCCAGCCGGGGATGCGGCCCATCGCGAACAGCACCGGGAACATCGAGACGGGGAAGCCCATCGCCTGGTAGATGATCCCCGAGTAGAAGTCGACGTTCGGGTACAGCTTCCGGGACACGAAGTACTCGTCCTCCAGCGCGACCTTCTCGAGCTCGAGGGCGATGTCGAGCAGCCGGTTCCGGCCGGTCACCTCGAAGACGTCGTACGCGAGCTTCCGGATGATGCGGGCCCGGGGGTCGTAGTTGCGGTAGACGCGGTGGCCGAAGCCCATCAGGCGGAACTCGCCGGCCTTGGCGCGGGCGACGTAGTCGGGGACGCGGGAGACGTCGCCGATCTCGTCGAGCATGCGCAGGACCTGCTCGTTCGCGCCGCCGTGGAGGGGGCCGTACAGCGCCGCGGCGGCGCCGGAGGCCGCGACGTAGGGGTCCGCCTGCGACGATCCGATCGTCCGCATCGTCGTGGTGGAGCAGTTCTGCTCGTGATCGGCGTGCAGGATGAGCAGCACGTCCATCGCCCGCTCGAGGACCGGGTGGGGCTCGTACCGGGGCTCGGTGGTCCGCCACATCATGTTCAGGAAGTTGCCCGGGAACGACAGCGAGTTGTCCGGGCGGGCGAAGAACATCCCGACCGAGTGGCGGTACGCGTACGCCGCCAGGGTCGGGAACTTGGCGATCAGGCGGACGATCTGGGCCTCGCGGGCGTCGGCGTCCCGGACGCCCTTCGACTCGGGGTAGAAGGTCGAGAGGGCGGCCACGGTCGAGACCAGGATCCCCATCGGGTGGGCGTCGTACCGGAAGCCGTCGATGAACTTCTTGACGTTCTCGTGGATGAACGTGTGGTGGGTGATCTCGTGGGTCCAGCCGTCGAGCTCGGCCCGGGTCGGCAGCTCGCCCTTGAGCAGCAGCCACGCGACCTCGAGGAACGACGCGCGCTCGGCGAGCTGCTCGACCGGGTAGCCCCGGTACCGCAGGATCCCGGCCTCGCCGTCGATGTAGGTGATGGCGCTGCGGCAGCTGGCCGTGTTCTTCAGCCCCGGGTCGTAGGTGACCAGGCCGAAGTCGTCATCGGAGGTCCGGATCTGGCGGAGGGCCATGGCCTCGACGGCGCCGTCCACGATCGGGAGCTCGTAGGTCCGGCCGGTCCGGTTGTCGGTGACGGTCAGCGTCTCGGCGCTCATCGGCGGGTCCTGGCGTCGGCTCGGTCTGGGTCCGGTGGGAGGCCGGCCCCCGGGTGCGGGGCACGCGGGACGGCGACGAGGGCGGAGGGTAGTGGCGGCGGACGGGCCGGCGACGACCGGCATCGACCGCGAGGAGTCGGGCATCACCCGGAACGCGGCGCTCGAGGGCGGCGGTGTGCTCGTCGGGCCGAGGGTCGCGATCGAGATCGACGTCCAGCCCGCCCCGGCGCCGGCCGAGGGCTGAGCCCCCGCGTCGTCGGACGCGTCAGGCGGCCCGCTCCGGGTCGTAGGGCGCGTCCGACGACGCCGTCGAGGCCTCGGCGACGCGCCCGAGCGCGCGGGCCAGGACCTCGGCCTCCTGCTCGGTCAGCAGGTCGGCGAACGCGGCCCGGACCCCGGCGGCGTGCGTCGGCCAGGCGCGGCGCAGCCGGGCCAGCCCCGTCCCGGTCAGGACCGCGAGCGTCCCGCGGCCGTCCTCGGCGCAGCGGCGGCGCTCGACGAGGCCCTCGGCCTCCATCCGGTCGACGAGTCGGGTCAGCCCGCTCTGCGAGAGCAGCACCCGGTCCGCGAGCTCCTGCATGCGGAGCGACCCGGACGGGGCCTCGCTCAGCTGCACGAGGACGTCGAACCAGGTCAGGGGCAGGTCCTCGTCGGCCTGGAGCTCGCGCGCGAGCCGGGCCGTCGTCCGGCGGTGCGCCTCGAGGAACGCCCGCCAGGCGGCCATGCGGGTCGGGTCCAGCCCCGGCTCGGCCATGCGTCCTCCCGGCGGTGCCGCGGCGCGCGTCGGGTGCCGCGACGCGAGGGTAGGTCCCGGAACGCCGCGGGCCGCCCCGAGGGGCGGCCCGAGCGTCCTGCGGCCGGGCGGACCCGGCCGTCGGCGTGGATCAGAGGTCGTAGGGGCGGAGCGTGCCGCGGCCGTTCTGCTTGGCGCGGGCCGCCGCCGCCTTCAGCATCTCGTGGACCTTCGCGTTGAGCGCGTCGACGACGTTCGAGTCGGTGCGCAGCTCGAGGCCCTTGATGGCCTCCTTGACCTTGCTCTGGACGATGATCGAGTCGGCCATGGTGGTGTGCCTCTCCTGGACGGACCCCCAGCGGGGTGTCCCACGGGGGTCGGGGACGCGGGCACGATAGGGCCCGGAAGGGCCGTGAACGGGGAGCCACGACGGTCCTCGGGACCGCGGGGCCGTTCGGCGCGCGTTGCGCGCGCGTTTCGGACCCGGGGCGTGCGCTCCGCGTCGGAAACGCCCTCCGCGGGCCGTTATGGTGCCCTGCGCGCCGTCCGGGCGCCGCGAGCACGCGACGAGGGGGCCGGGGTGGCGACGACCGGCGGCACGGCCCTGATCCTGTTCACGCGGGACCTCCGGATCCACGACCAGCCGGCCCTCGCGGCCGCCGCCGCGGCGGACCGGGTCCTCCCGGTGTTCGTGCTGGACGACGCGATCCTCGGCTCGCGGTACGCCGCCCCGAACCGGCTGGTCGGTCTGCTCGAGGCGCTCCAGGATCTGCGGGGCTCCCTCCGGGCCCGCGGCGGCGACCTCGTCGTCCGCCGCGGCCGCACCGTCGAGATCGTCCGCGAGCTCGCGACCGCCCACCGGGTCACGTCGCTCCACGTGGCCCGGGACCACTCGGCGTACGCCCGGCGCCGCGAGGCGGGGCTGGCCGCCGTCGCGGCCGACCTCGGCGCCGACCTGGTCGTGCACCCCGGCGTGATGCTCGTCGAGCCGGAGCTGGTCCGCGCGACCGGGGGTGGTCACTTCAAGGTCTTCACCCCGTACTGGCGGCGGTGGTCCGCGGTCACCCCCCGGGCGGTGCTGCCGGCCCCCGACGCGGTGCGGCTGCCGGCCGACGTCGACCCCGGGGCCGTCCCGCCGCTGACGGACCTGACCGCCGGCGCGCCGGCGCCGGGACTCGCACCGACCGGCGAGACGGCCGCGCGGGCCCGCCTCGCGTGGTGGCTCGACGGTCCGGTCGAGGCCTACGACACCGGCCGCAACCTCATGGCCGAGGACGGCACCTCCCGCCTCTCGCCGCACCTCCACCTCGGGACGCTCTCGGTCACCGAGGTCGCCGCGTCGCTGCAGCCCCGCCGCCCCGGGCACGAGGCGTTCCTCCAGGAGCTGTGCTGGCGCGACTTCGACCACCAGCTGCTCGCGGCCCGGCCCGACCTGGCCAGCGTCGACGTCCGGACGAAGGACGACCGCTGGCGCGACGCCCCCGACGAGGTCGCCGCGTGGCGCGAGGGACGCACCGGCTACCCGGTCGTCGACGCCGGCATGCGGCAGCTCCGCCACGAGGGCTGGATGCACAACCGGGCGCGCATGGTCACCGCCTCGTTCCTGACCAAGCACCTCTACGTCGACTGGCGGATCGGGGCCTGGCACTTCATGGACCACCTCGTCGACGGCGACGTCGCGAACAACTTCGGCCAGTGGCAGTGGACGGCCGGGACCGGAACCGACTCGCGTCCGAACCGCATGTTCAACCCGGTGATCCAGGGCGAGCGGTACGACCCCGACGGGGCGTACGTCCGGCGCTGGGTGCCCGAGCTGGCCGGGATCTCCGGGAAGGCGGTCCACCAGCCCCGCCCGGCGGGGGAGGGCGGCCTCTTCGACGACGCCGCGGCGTACCCGCCCCCGATCGTCGACCACCGCGACGCCCGGGACCGGTTCCTCGCGGCGCGCGGCGCCGAGGCCGAGCCGGCGTAGGGGCCGGCGTCGGACGGACGTCGGGGCGGGGGCCGTAGGCTCGCGCCATGCGACGCCGGAACCGCGACGAGGCCCCGTCCGAGGACGTGCTCGACCTCGACGTCCGCCAGCTGGACCCGGCCCTGCCGGTGCCGTCCTACGCCCATCCCGGCGACGCCGGCCTGGACCTCCACGCGGCCGACGCGACCGTCCTGCGTCCGGGTCAGCGCGCCCTCGTCCCGACCGGCCTGGCCGTCGCGATCCCGGACGGCTGGGCCGGGTTCGTCCACCCGCGCTCCGGACTCGCCGTCGACCACGGCGTCACGGTCCTGAACGCACCCGGGACGATCGACGCGGGGTACCGGGGCGAGATCCGCGTCCCCCTCGTCAACCTCGGCGAGGAGGCCGTCGAGATCCAGCACGGGCAGCGCATCGCGCAGCTGGTGCTGATGCGCGTCGGGCGGGCCCGCGTGCGGTCGGTCGAGCGGCTGCCCGACACCGCCCGCGGCACGGGGGGCTTCGGCTCCACCGGCCGATGAGCCGCCGGTGAGCGGCCGGTGAGCGGCCGATGAGCGCGGACGGCGCCGATCGGACGCCGTTCGGGACCCCGCCGGGCGGGACCCCGGCCACGCTGTTCACGCTCGTCGCCGACGGCGTCGTCGCGCGGGTGACGGACCTCGGGGCGACCCTCGTCGCGCTCGAGACCCCCGACCGGACGGGCCGGTCCGGGGGGATCGTCCTCGGCCTCGAGGACGCCGCCGGGTACGCCAGCCGCGAGCCCGGCGCGAACCCGTTCCTCGGCGCGACCGTCGGCCGCGTCGCGAACCGCACCGCCGGGGCGGCGTTCGAGCTGGACGGCGTGCGGTACGAGCTCGACGCGAACGAGCCACCGAACCATCTCCACGGCGGCCGCGTCGGGTCGTTCGAGCGCGAGCCCTGGGACGTCGTCGAGGCCTCCGGGGACCGCCTGGTGCTGCGCCTCACGTCGCCGGACGGGACGGGCGGGTACCCGGGCAGGGTCACGGTCACGGCCGAGTACGCGGTCGCGCCGGGCGAGCTCGCGATCACGTACCGCGCGACGACGGACCGACCGACGCCGGTGAACATGACGCAGCACGCCTACCTCAACCTCGCCGGCGAGGCCGGCTCGGCCGTCCTCGACCACGAGCTGACGGTCGCGGCGGACCGCTGGACCCCGGTCGCCGCCGACCTGATCCCGACCGGCGCCACCCCGGACGTCGCGGGGACGCCGTTCGACCTCCGGACCGGTCGCCGGCTCGGCGACGTCGTCGCGGACCTCGCCGACGACCCGGCCGGGGGGATGGACCACAACCTCTGGCTCGAGGGCACGGCCGGCGACGTGCGCGAGGTGGCGGTGCTGCGCGACCCGGTGAGCGGTCGGTGGCTGCGGCTGGACTCGGACCAGCCCTGCCTGCAGGTCTACACGGGCAACCGGCTCGGGCGGACGGTCGGGCGGGGTGGCGTGACCTTCCCCCGCCACGGTGCGGTCTGCCTCGAGCCGCAGCACGCGCCGGACAGCCTGCACCGACCCGGCTGGCCGTCGATCGTCCTGCGGCCCGGGGAGGAGTACCTGCACCGGCTGCGGTGCCGGCTCGGGGCGGGGTGAGGCCGGTTCCGACCGGCGCTAGACTTCCCCGGTCACGCGGACGTAGCTCAGCTGGCTAGAGCGCCACCTTGCCAAGGTGGAGGTCGCGGGTTCGAATCCCGTCGTCCGCTCCGTCGCGCCCGGGGCCCCTCAACCGGTCGCCCCCGACGAGAACCCCTCGACGCCGTCGAAGCGGTGCAGGT
>JAFMLG010000008.1 GCA_017852335.1 Actinomycetota bacterium
GGCTGGGCGCGGCGCTGATGGCGGGCGTCGCCGCGGCGTTCCGCGCGCCCCGGCCGCGCGGGCCCGTGGCACGCCTGCGCGAGGCGGCGGCGCCCGGTCTGCTCGGCCTCCTCGCCCTGACCGGCGCCGTCGTCGGCGCCGTCGTCGCCGGGGTGCGGGACCTGCTCAACCCGGTGCTGCCGGGCGCGGTGCCCGGTCCGGCCGTCACGGCGGTCGCGGCCGTCGGCGTCACCGCCCTCGACGCCGTCGTCGTCGCCGGACTGTTCCGGCTGCTCGTGCCGCGGGCCGGTCCGCTGCGCCGGCACCTCGTCGGCGCGACCGTCGTCGCGGTCGGGTGGGGGGCGCTGCGGGCGCTCGGCGGGGCGTTCGTCGGGGGGCGGATCGCGGCGGCCGGTGCGGTCTGGGGCGCGCTGGCCGGGGTCGTCACCGTCCTCGTGCTGCTGCACGTGCTGGCCCGTCTGCTCCTCATCGGGGCGCTGGTCTCGGCCCTCCGCGGCGAGGCCGGCGCGTCCGGTGACCCCGCGGACGCGGCGCCGGATCCGGACCCCTCGTGATCCCGACCCCCGGCCCGGCCTGGCTCCGCGACGTCGCGCTCGCCCACCGCGGGCTGCACGGTCCCGACGGTCCGCCGGAGAACTCGCTGCCGGCGTTCGCGGCCGCCCGTGCGGCCGGGCACGGCGTCGAGCTCGACGTCCGGCTCGCCGCGGACGGCGTGCCGGTGGTGGTGCACGACGCCGACCTGGCGCGCGTCGCCGGCCGGCCGGACCGGGTCGCGGCCACCCCGTCGGCCGCGCTGGCCGCCGTGCCGCTCGGCGGGGATCCGGACGCGGGGGGCGTGCCGACGCTGGCCGCCGTCCTCGCCGCGCTGCCCGACGTCCCGGTCATGGTCGAGCTGAAGCACGACGGCGTCCGCCGCGGTGGGCTCGAGGCGGCGGTCGCCCCGGTCGTCGCGGCCCACCGCGGGCCGGTCTGCGTCGCGTCCTTCCACCCGGGGGCGGTGACGTGGTTCCGGCGCCACGCCCCCGAGGTAGTCCGGGTGCTGACGCTGACCCACGCACCGGAGCGCGGCGTCCCGCGGTGGGTCGCGCGGCTCCTCGCCGAGCGGGCGGTCGTCCGGGCCGCCGCACCGCACGCGCTCAGCCACGACGTGCGCGGCCTCCCGACCGGGCTGACCGACGTCTGGCGGGCGGCCGGCGGTCCGGTCTACGCCTGGACCGTCCGGGACGCCGACGGGCTCGCGGCCGCGCGGGCCCACGCCGACGCGCCGATCTTCGAGACCGTCCGCCCCTGAGCGGCGCCGCGCCCGCGCCGGCCCGGACGGGGTCCTGCGGGGCTGCTGGTACCTTCCACGCCCGAACGGGCCCGACGGGGTCCCGAGGCTCCCGCTGCGCCGGCGGCCTCGCACGAGCGACGGAGGGTGGCCCGTGGTCGAGTGGCTGACCGGCCTCCCCGAGGTCCTGCCGGACGTCGGCCGCGCGCTGTACAACTTCGGCGACCCGCAGAACCTCGGCCGCGGCTGGGTCGGCGCCGCGATCATGCTGCTCTGGTTCGGCCCGCTGACCGCCCTGCCGCTGTTCATCGCGAAGCGGACCCACGGGAAGCGGGAGTGGGTCTCGTCCACGATGGGCGTGATGGCCGGGACGTCGTTCCTGTGGTGGGTCCACGGCGTGTTCCCCCACGCCTGGATCCAGTTCACCGAGTCGAACGCCAACCTCCTCGAGGGCACGGTCATCCCCGCGTCGGCCGGGTTCACGATCGGGGAGACCCGCATCGACATCGCGACCAACCTCTACGGCGTCATCACCGAGGGCGTCGTCGGCGGGCTGATGGTCGCCGGCATCGCGCTGACCATCGTCGTGTTCCTCCGCGCGCAGCGGATGCTGCCCGCGAAGACCCTCGCGTCCGGCGAGACCAAGCCCGAGTCGGGCGGGTACAAGTAATGGGCAAGACGGACCGCGGCGAGCACCCCCTGATGTTCGACGACTACGTCGTCCAGGAGGTCGACGCGCACTGGTTGCAGGAGCGCGTCAAGCCGAAGCGGCACATCGGCCTGACGCCGGAGCTCTGCATCCTCTGCCGGGCCTGCGAGGACGTCTGCCCCTGGGAGTGCATCTACATGATGTCGCCGGACATCATCAAGGGTGCGGACTCCCCGAACCTGCTCAGCCTGAAGGAGCAGTCGCACGCCGTGTTCATCATCGACGACAACGAGTGCACCCGCTGCGCGATCTGCGTCGAGCGGTGCCCGACCGATGCCCTCTGGCTCGGCCGGGTCGACGGCTGAGGAGGACCCCGTGGCGAAGCTGAGCCTGCCGAAGCCGCCGAGCGGCGACGAGCTGAAGGCCTCCGTCCAGGACAACGTCATCTGGCGGTCGATCTTCCGGCCCGGCTCGATCTACCGGAAGGGGTACCGGGACACGTCGCGGGACCGCGCGCTCGCCTCGATGAACAACGTCCTCTACCACCTGCACCCGGTGAAGGTGAAGCGGCACGGGCTGAAGCTGACCTACACCTACTGCCTCGGCGGGATGAGCTTCTTCCTGTTCGTGCTGCTGACGATCACCGGCATCTTCCTGATGTTCTTCTACACGCCGGCCGCCGGCGCCGGGACCGAGCTCGCGTACCTCAACATGCGCGAGCTGTCCGCCTCGGTCACGTTCGGGAACCTGGTGCGGAACATGCACCGCTGGGGCGCGCACCTGATGGTGTTCACCGTGTTCCTGCACATGGCCCGCGTCTTCTACCACGGCGCGTACAAGGCCCCCCGCGAGTTCAACTGGGTCGTCGGCGTCATCCTGCTGCTGCTGACCCTGCTGCTGTCCTTCACCGGGTACCTGCTGCCGTGGGACCAGCTGGCGCTCTGGGCCGTCACCGTCGGCACGAACATGATGGGCTACACGCCGGTCTTCGGCGACCAGGTCCAGTTCGTGCTGCTCGGCGGGCTCGAGATCGGCCCGGCGACCCTGCTGCGGTGGTACGTCCTGCACGTGCTGTTCATCCCGTTCGTCACCGTCGTCTTCCTCGCGGTCCACTTCTGGCGGATCCGCAAGGACGGCGGCATCTCGGGCCCGCTGTGACCCGCGCGCCCGAGCCGACGACCGTCAGGAGCCAGCGATGAGCGAAGAGGTCCAGATCGATCAGGAGGTCTACGACCGTCTGATCGCCGAGGGCAAGAGCGAGCGCATCGCCCGCGCCAAGGCCAAGGCCGCCGGCGTGCGGAAGGCCAAGGAGGCCTCCGGCGAGAAGCTCGGCCCCCGCAGCGCCGAGGAGCTGGCCGCGAAGGCCGCCCCCGCCGCGGCCGCCGCCGGTGGTGACACCGGCGAGGGCGGTGGCGTCGCGACGATGGCCCCCCCGGCCGCGAAGGCGGGGAACGGGAACGGCGGCGGTCGGCTCAGCCCCGAGGAGCGCGCGGCCCGCGTCGCGGCCTCGCTCGGGAAGGGCGGCGAGGCCGCCTCGATCGGCGTCCCGGCCGCGTCCGCGCACACGCACCGCATGCTCGCGCTCGTGCCGCCGGCCGGCATCCAGCAGGTCAAGACCGAGCAGGAGGACAAGGTCTACACCTGGCCGCACCTGCTCCTCGTCGAGTTCGTCGCGCTGCTCGCGATGGGCTCGTTCGTGCTGCTGGTCTCGTTCTTCCTCGACGCGCCGCTCGGGTCGCTCGCGAACGCCAACGAGGTCCCGGCCATCAACAAGGCGCCGTGGTACTTCATGGGCCTCCAGGAGCTGCTGCGGTACTTCCACCCGATGGTCGCGGGCGTCACGCTGCCGGGCGTCGCGATCGTGCTGCTGATGGCCGCGCCGTACGTCGACAAGAACCCGTCGGCCCAGCCCGAGAACCGCAAGACCGCGAACCTCGCGTTCACGTTCTTCATGGTGTTCTGGGGCGTGCTCGTCATCATCGGCTCGTTCATCCGGGGCGCCGGGTACGAGTGGGTCTGGCCGTGGGTCAACGGCCTGGGGTTCGTCCTGTGAGCGCCGCCACGCCCCCCACCCCGTCGCGCCGCGAGCGTCCGGCCCGGAAGCCCGTCGAGCGCCGCGCGTTCCTCCGCGCCTCGCTGATCGGCTCGGTCTCGGCCGGCCTCGGCGGGTTCGCGCTGGGTGCCCTCGGGTTCCTCTGGCCGCGCCAGGGCGACGGGCTGTTCGGCGAGGTCATCCTCGGCAACGCCCGCGACCTGGCCGAGCGCATCGTCGGCGAGCGCCGGCCGGTCCTCGTGCCGGAGGCCGCGCTCTCGATCATCTCCTGGGACCCGTCCGACGGCATCGCCGCCGGGGCGTACGGCGGCCAGCACGCCGTCGTGACCGACTCGGTCGGCCTGATGTGCCTCGACACCGGCGCCTGCCCGCACCTCGGCTGCGCCGTCCCGTGGTGCCAGACCTCGCAGTGGTTCGAGTGCCCCTGCCACGGCTCCCGCTACAACAAGTACGGCGAGTGGACCGGCGGGCCGGCCCCGCGCGGCCTCGACCGGTACGTCTCGTTCATCGACGGCGAGGGGAACCTCGTGGTCGACCTCGGCTCCCCGGTGACGGGTCCCGCCCGCACCGCCAACGCGCTGGAGCAGGCCCGCGAGGGCCCCTCCTGCGTCGACGCGTGAGGTCCCGCGCATGACGACGCTGCTGGCCGCGCCCCTCCGCCTCGCCGTCGAGGAGGCCCCCGAGCTGGTCGGGGGCTCCAGCCTGCCGATGCTGCTGCTGGTCCTCGGCCTCGGCGGGTTCGCCCTGGCCTACGTCCTTGTCGGCCCCGGGTCGCGCAAGGGCCCGAAGCGACACGGCGACATCCCGCTCGCGATGCGGCCCTACCACTCGGACGCCGAGCTGGAGGGCCCGGGGCTCGAGCGGGCCATGAGCTGGGGCGTCGCGTTCGCCGTGTTCGCCGCGCTGTTCCTGCCGCTGTACTGGCTGATCGAGCCGGGCCGCATCAACGACCGCGTCGAGGACTTCTACGAGGCCGACGTCGCGACGGGCCGGGCGCAGTACCAGAACGCCTGCGCGTCCTGCCACGGGGTGAACCTCGAGGGCGGCAGCGCCCCGCACCCCGATCCGGACGTCACCGCCGCATGGCCGGTGCCGGCGCTGAACAACATCGTCGCCCGGTATCAGGACTCGGCGGTCGTCGACGACGTCCGCGAGCACATCCTGCTGACGCTGCGGTACGGCCGGACCGGCTCCCCGATGCAGGCGTTCAGCGTCGGGAACGGCGGGGCGCTCAGCGACTTCCAGCTCGAGGCGATCGCGGCGTACATCCTCTCGGTCCAGACCGGTGAGCTGCCGCAGGCGACGTCGTACGTCGGCCGGTCCAGCGAGGACGTCTTCGCCGCGAACTGCGCCCGGTGCCACGGCGAGAACGCCGAGGGGTACGTCGGGCCGCAGCTCCAGAACGTGTTCGAGCGGTACGGCTGGACCGGCGAGGACGACGCGTCGCTCGAGGAGGCCCGCGCCGCGGTCCGCCAGGCGATCGTGAACGGCCGCATCGTCCCGGGCCAGGCGCCGATGCCGTCGTTCACCGGCGTGCTGACCGACGAGGCGATCGACGCGGTGGTGGACCACCTGCTCTCGATCCAGCGCACGGGCGGTCCCGCCTACGGCCAGATCGGCGGCGACCCGGTCGCCGCGCCCGCGGAGGAGTGAGCATGTCCGGCACCCTGGTCCTCGCGGTCGAGAGCGTCATCCCGGCCGACCACCCGGTCTCGATCCTGGCCGTGCCGCTCGGTCTGCTGTTCCTCTCCGGCTCGGTCTACGTGCTGCTCTGGTCGAACTACGGCGCCCGGAAGGCCGCCGGCATCTACAGCACCGCGTTCTTCGGGTTCAACCTGCTCCTCGGCGTGTTCTGGTGGTTCGGCGGCCCCGGCATCGTCCCGGGCCTCGGCATCTCGAACCTGCCGGGCCAGGCCGCCGACCACTACAACCCCGAGTGGTTCGGGTTCGAGCCCGGCAGCGAGCGCGCGCAGTTCTTCCGCGGCACGAACCTCGTCGACGAGTTCCGGCCCGTCGAGGTCCGTCTCGACGTCGCCGAGCTGACGCCGCAGGAACGGAACCAGGACCCGGCCTTCGCCGCGCTGAACGGCTCGGCTCGGGCCGCCGGTCAGGTCATGGTCGACCAGTTCCTCCCCGTGGACCAGTTCGGCGTCGCCCGCATCGGCGTGACCCGCCGCACCGCCTTCGAGGAGGTCGTCGCGGCCGAGGCGCCCGCCGGTGCGTCGCGCGGCACGCCGTTCTACACGGCCCGCCTCGACGGCCCGGTCCGGCTGCTCGACGACCCGGGGACGGGCCTGCTCCTCGCCACGGCCCGCCTGCAGGTCGTCGCGAACTTCGTCGACGCCGAGGGTGCACCGCTGGCCCAGGTCCCCGTCGAGGCCCCGGTCGACTGGTTCGCGTTCTACGACCCGGGGGCGAACTGGTTCCCGTCGGCGCTCTGGACCATCGTGTCGCTGGTGCTGTTCCTCCTCAGCCTCGCCTGGCTCGACCGGATGGAGCAGCAGGAGAAGCGGCGGCAGGTCGTCGAGGTCGAGGAGCCGCAGGACCTGGCCGTCCCGATCGCGCAGTGAGCGGCGCGCCCGAGCGGCGCGCGGCATGAGGCGCGGTCGGCGGGCCGCCGGGGCGGCCGCCGTGGCCGTGGCGCTCGCTCTCGCCGGCTGCGCGGCGGAACCGGACTGCCCGCGCATCGCCGGCGTGCGGACCGGGGTCTGCCCGCTGCCGGTCGAGGACCGCCAGCCTGCGCCGGACCTGACGCTGCCGGTGCTCGCCGTCGACGGCGTCGACGCCCCGGCCGAACTCTCCCTCGCCGACCTCCGCGGACGGGTCGTCGTCGTGAACTTCTGGGCATCCTGGTGCGGACCGTGCCGGATCGAGCAGCCCGACCTGAACGCCGCCGCGGCCCTCCTGCCGCCGGACGAGGTCGTGCTGGCCGGGGTGAACATCGAGGACACCGAGGCGAACGCCCGCGCGCACCTGCGGGAGTACGGCGTTCCCTACCCGTCGCTGTTGGACCCGGTGAACGACCTGGCCGGCCGGTTCGACGGCATCGGAGCCCGGACGATCCCTACAACGCTGTTCCTCGACCGCGAGGGCCGGGTCGCGGCGCGGGTGCTGGGACTCACGACGCTGGGGGAGGTCGTGGGGCTCGCGGATGCGATCGCGGCCGAGGACTCGGCGGCGGGGTCCGACGGCTGATGGCTGAGACGATCCGGACGATCGTCCTCGACGCGAACGTGCTCGCGGCCACCGCGGTCGCGTTGGCGGCCGGCCTCGTCTCGTTCGCCTCGCCCTGCGTGCTGCCGCTCGTCCCCGGCTACCTGTCCTACGTCACGGGGCTGACCGGACAGGTCCTCGGCGGTCCCGAGGACGGTCGGGTCGCCGTCCGGGTCCGGGCCCGGCTGCTCACCGGCTCGGTGCTGTTCGTGCTGGGGTTCGCGGTGCCGTTCGCGCTGCTCGGCTGGGCCGCGGGGCTCCTGAACGTGCTCGAGCGTTCGGCCGCGGCGCAGGCCGTGATGGGTCTGGTGGTCGCGGCGCTCGGCGTCCTGCTGGCCCGCGGGCGGTTGGTGCGGGAGGTCCGGCTGGCCGGACGGGCGCCGCGGGGCGGGCTGCTCGGGGCGCCGGTCCTCGGCTTCGTGTTCGGCGTCGGGTGGACGCCCTGCCTCGGCCCGACCGCCGGGGCGATCCTGACGCTCTCCGCCGGGGTCTCCGGCGGCGTGTCCGGCCGTGGGGCGTTCCTCGGGCTCGTGTACGCGCTGGGGCTCGGCCTGCCCTTCATAGGACTGGCGGTCGGCGTCGGCCGCGCCCAGCGCGTCCTGGGGCTCCTTCGGCGGCACGCACGGCGGCTCCAGGTCGGCGGGGGCGCGCTGCTCGTCCTTGTCGGGCTCGCGATCGCGACGGGGCTCTGGGCGCGGTGGATGGTCGCGCTGCGGCCGCTCATCTCCGGGGTCGAGCTGCCGATCTGACGATCGCGGCCGCCGCGGCGGCGTGGCTAGCCTCGGTCCGGCGGGGTCGCGGTCCCGGGCGGAGGCGAGCGTGCGGGTCCTGATCACCGGTGTGGCCGGGTTCATCGGCATGCACGTCGCGGAGCGCCTGCTGGCCCGGGGCGACGAGGTCGTCGGGTTCGACAGCCTCAACGCGTACTACGACCCGACGCTGAAGGAGGCCCGGCTCGCGCGGCTCGCGCCGCACGACGGCTTCACGTTCGTCCGCGGGCACCTCGAGGACCGGGCCGCCGTCGAGGAGGTGTTCGCCGAGCACCGTCCGGACCGCGTCGTCAACCTCGCCGCGCAGGCCGGGGTCCGGTACTCGATCGAGGATCCGCGGGCCTACGTCGACGCCAACCTCGTCGGGTTCGCGAACGTCCTCGAGGGCTGCCGCGACCTCGGGGTCGAGCACCTCGTCTACGCCTCGTCCTCCTCCGTCTACGGCGCGAACACGAAGCTGCCGTTCGCCGTATCCGCCGCCGTCGACCACCCGGTCTCGCTGTACGCGGCGACGAAGAAGGCCAACGAGCTGATGGCGCACACCTACAGCCATCTGTTCCGCATCCCGACGACCGGTCTGCGCTTCTTCACCGTGTACGGCCCGTGGGGCCGGCCCGATATGGCGCTGTTCCTGTTCACCCGCGCCATCCTCGCAGGCGAACCGATCCGCATCTTCAACCACGGCCGCATGCGACGGGACTTCACCTTCATCGACGACATCGCCGAGGGTGTGGTCCGGGTGCTCGACCGCCCGGCCGCGCCGGACCCGGCGTTCGACGCCGACGCCCCCGACCCGGCGACGTCGAGCGCGCCGTACCGGCTGTACAACATCGGGAACGACCGGCCGACCGAGCTCGAGCGGTACGTCGAGGTCCTCGAGGCCGAACTCGGCGTCCCGGCGATCCGTCAGTACAAGGACATCCAGCCCGGCGACGTCCCCGCGACCTGGGCCGACGTCGACGCCCTCCGCCGCGACGTCGGGTTCGTCCCGGCGACGCCCGTCGAGGAGGGCGTGCGCCGGTTCGTCGCCTGGTACCGGGAGTTCCACGGGGTCTGACGCGCTGTCCGAGCATGCCCTCGAACCGCTCGCCGGAGGCCCGTCCCCGGCCCGTCGGTACCCTCCCCCCGTGAGCCGTCCCGACTCCGCCGCCCCGCCCGTGATGGACCCGCCGGTGCGGCGGGCCGCGCCACCCCCGGGCCCACGCCCGCCCCACCGCGTCGTCCTCGACGCGGTCGCGATGGCCTGGCGGACGCTCACCCGCATGCGCACCGCCCTCTGGCTGCTGTTCGGCCTGGCGCTGCAGTCGGCCGTCGCGACCGTCGTCCCCCAGGCGCCGAACGTGCCCGGCACGGTCCGGGCCTGGCTGGCCGGGGAGGAGGGGCCGGGCGCCGGCGTGTCGGGGGTGCTCGACGCCCTCGGCGCGTTCGACGTCTACGGCTCGACGATCTTCCTGGCGTTCCTGCTGCTGCTGTTCCTCAGCCTGACGGCCTGCCTCGTTCCGCGGATCCGCGGCTGGTGGCGGCTGGTCCGACGCTCGCAGCCGCCGCTGCTGCGGGCCGCCGCCCCCGACGACGTCCGGGCGGGCGTCCTCGTCGGCGGCGACCGCGACGCGGCGCTGGCCGCCGCCCGCGAGGTGCTGTCGGACCGGATCCTCGGCGTGGCGCGGTGGCGGGTCCGGACCGCGCCCGACCAGGTGGCGGCCGAGACGGGGCTGTGGTCGCGGGAGGGCGGCAGCCTCGCGTTCCACCTCTCGTTCTACGCGCTGCTCGCCGCGATCGTGCTGGGGCAGCTGACGTCGTTCGAGGGTCAGCGGGGCGTCGTCGAGGGCGAACCCGGCTTCGTCGACGCCGCGGTCTCGTACTGGACCTACGACCCCGGCCGGTGGTTCCCCGAGGACGCGCACGCCGGGTGGCGGCTGGACCTCGCGTCGTTCGAGGTCGACTGGATCCGCGATCCGCTCGCCCCGGGCGCCGGCCAGCCGACCGTGTTCCGCTCGGAGGTCGACGTCACGCGGCCCGATGGGACCGTCGAGCGGGCCGTCGTCGAGGGGAACCGGCCGCTCGTCGTCGACGGCCGCAAGATCCACCAGCTCGACTGGGGGTACGCGCCGCGGGTCGTCGTGCGCCAGGGTGGCGAGGTCGTCCACGACGGCTGGGTCCCGACGCTGGCCGGCACCGGCGTGTTCTCTGGTGCGGTGAAGGCCCCGGCCGCCGAGCCCGACGTCGGCCTCGAGCTGTACCTCTACCCCTACGCCCCCGACGGGCCCGACGGGCCGCGGCTGACCGGTGCGCCCTGGGCCGAGGCACCGGTGCTGCTGGCCTGGCAGTGGCGGGGCGACCTGCAGCTCGGGGCGACCCAGCAGACGATCACCGAGCTCGACGTGTCGCGGCTGGACCTCGAGGGCGCGGCCTGGTTGCGACCCGGCGACGTGACCGCGTTCGGCGACGTCGAGGTGGAGTTCGTCGAGCTGCGCCGCTGGGTCGGGTTCCAGGTCTCGCGCCGGCCGCAGGTGCCGGGGCTGCTCGCGGCCTCGGCGCTGCTGACGCTGGGGCTGGTCACGGCGCTGTACGCGTACCGCCGCCGGATCTGGGTGCTGGCTGAGCCGGCGCCCGGAGGGCCTGACGGGACGCCCCGTACCCTCCTGACCGTCGTCGGACGCGCGTTCCAGCGGCCCGACGCCGCCGCCGAGGAGCACGCCCGGCTCGTCGACGAGCTCGCCCGACGCACCGGAGGGACGCGGACGTGACCGACGCCCAGCTGGCCGACCTCTCCCGCGTCCTGTACTCGCCGGTGACGCTGGCGCTGTACACCGCGGCCGCCATCGCGCTGCTGGCCGCGCTGTCCCGGACCGTCGGCGGCGAGGTCGCCCGCGGCGGGGCGCTGCGCCGGCTGGGGCGCGTGCTGGCCGCCGCCGGGATCGCGGCCCACGTCGCCCACGAGGTCGTCCGCGGGCTGGCCCAGGACCGGCTGCCCCTCGGGAACATGTTCGAGGTCACGTCGCTGATGGCGCTCGTCGGCGTCGCCGGCGGGCTGTGGTACCTGCGGACGCGCCGGCGGCCCGAGCTCGAGGGGTTCGTGCTGCTCGGCGGGACGCTGCTGCTGGGGTTGGCGCTCCTGATGTACGCCGAGCCGGGTCCGCTGATGCCGATCCTCACGACGTGGTGGCGGACCTTCCACGTCTCGCTGCTGGTCGGCGGGATGGGCGTGTTCGCCGCCGGGTTCCTGTTCACGGCGCTGTACCTGCTGCGGGTGCGGATCGACGGCCTGGACGCGGACGCTGGCGAGCACCGCGGGACGTCCCCGGCCGACGCGACGGTGCCGGAGGGTGGCCCGGTCGACGGCGGTGGGGCCGCGGTCGCCGTGCGGTCCGCGCCGGACGTCGCCGCGCTGCGCCGACGCATCCCGGCCGGCCGCCTCGCCGCCGGTGTGTTCCTCGGCGCCTCGACCGTGTCCTGGGTCTGGGCCGTCGCGCTCGAGCCGCTCTCGACCGGACTGGCGCGGATGCTGACGGTGAACGTCGCGCTCGTCGCCGCGGCGCTGCTGGCGCGGTGGTTCGCGCCGCACCTCCCGGACGCCGAGGTCCTCGACGGCATCGCGCACCGGACCGTCGCGTTCGGGTTCGTGCTCTGGACCGTCGGGACCATCGCCGGGGCGATGTGGGCCGAGCAGTCGTGGGGCCGGTTCTGGGGCTGGGACCCGAAGGAGACCGGGGCGTTCCTGACCTGGGTCGCGTACGCCGGGTACCTGCACGGTCGTGCGACCCGGGGCTTCCGGGGCGAGCGCGCGGCCTGGATCGGCGTCGGCGCGTTCGTCACGCTGATGGCGACCTACCTGGTGGCCAACTACGTGATCGTCGGGCTCCACTCCTACGCGGGGCTGTAGGCCTCCGTCGCGGCGCCATCGACCAGTCGCCGCCGTTCCTCGGCGGAGACCTTCCCCATCCGGTCGCGTGGGACGCGATCCACGACGAGCAGTTGCCGCGGGGCGTGGGCCCCGCCGAGCCGATCCCCGACCTGCGTTCGCAGGTCGGCGAGGGTGACGGGGGACCGCGTGACCACGACCGCGCGGACCGACGTCCCCCACTCGGGATCCGGCACCCCGACGACGACCGCGTCGGCGACGGCCGGATGCGTGCGAAGCACGTCCGCGACCGCGACCGGATCGACGTTCACCCCCCCCGTGACGATGACGTCGTCGGCGCGTCCGAGGACCTCGAGGTGTCCGTCCACGATGCGGCCGAGATCGGAGGTCGTGAGCCAGCCCTCGGCGTCCGTCATCGGCGTGCCGTCGAGTCGCCGTGCGGCCACCGAGGGGCCGCGCAGTCGGATGCGACCGCCGTGGGCGATCGTCACGTCCGTCCCGTCCAGCGGGGTCCCGTCGTAGACGCAGCCGCCGCAGGTCTCCGTCATGCCGTACGCGGTGACGATGCGGGCCCGGGTGGAGCGGGCCCGGTCCAACAGGGCGCCCGACGCCGGTCCACCGCCGACCAGCACGGTCCGGAAGCCGGAGAGGTCGTGGCCGGCGTCGAGCGCCCGGGTCAGCTGGGTCGGCACGACGGCGACGTGCTGCGCCGTCGTGGACGCCGCGGCCAGCGCCGCCGGGTCACCGGGATCGACGAGGACGGGGTCCGTGCCGAGCGCTCGGGCGCGGAGCAGGACAATCAGGCCCGCGACGTGACGGACCGGCAGCGCCAGCGCCCACCGTTCGCCGGGCGCGGCGTCCAGTCGGTCGTGGGCGGCGGCGACCGCGGCGTCGAGCGCCGCCCCCGGCAGCGCGACCGCACGAGGTGTCCCGGTCGACCCGGAGGTCGTCACCACCAGCGCCGTTCCGGTGGGGACCGATCCTCGGCCCTCGAGCGCCGCCGAGACCTCCGGCGGCAGCGTCGCCGCCGGGGCGTCCGGCGGGAGGACGACGGCGGCGCCGCCGTCGTCCCACACGGTCGCGAGGTCCGCCAGCAGCGCGGCCGGGTCGGCGTCGGAGAGGCGGCGGAGGGTCGTCATCCGATGAGTAGCGTAGGTGCGCGCCGAGCCGCCGGGCCGAGACGGACCGGGATGACGCGGCCGGGTCCGGACGAGGAGGGTCGCATGGCCCCGACGACCTTCGACCCGGCCCGCTGGGCGGTCGTCCCGGGGTTCGAGGACCTCACCGACGTCACCTACCACCGCGCCGTCGGCGACCCGGGCGGACGCGGGACGGTCCGTATCGCCATCGACCGCCCCGAGGTCCGCAACGCCTTCCGGCCCCGGACCGTCGACGAGCTGCTCCGGACCCTCGACCACGCGCGCCGCACCCCGGACGTCGCGACGGTGCTCCTGACCGGGAACGGTCCGTCGCCGAAGGACGGCGGCTGGGCGTTCTGCTCGGGCGGCGACCAGCGCATCCGCGGGCGCGACGGGTACCGATACGACGGCGAGGCCGCTCCCGCGGAACCGGCCGACCCCGGCGGCGCGGCGCACCTCGGTCGGCTCCACATCCTCGAGGTCCAGCGGCTCATCCGGTTCATGCCGAAGGTCGTGATCGCCGTCGTCCCGGGCTGGGCCGCGGGGGGCGGACACTCCCTCCACGTCGTCTGCGACCTGACCATCGCGTCCCGGGAGCACGCACGGTTCAAGCAGACCGACCTCGACGTCGCGTCGTTCGACGGCGGGTTCGGATCCGCGTACCTCGCGCGGCAGGTCGGCCAGAAGCGTGCCCGGGAGATCTTCCTCCTCGGCCGCGAGTACTCGGCGGACGAGGCGTACGCCTGGGGTGCCGTGAACGCCGTCGTCCCGCACGCCGAGCTCGAGGCGACGGCGCTCGCGTGGGCGACGGAGATCGCCGGGAAGTCCCCGACGGCGACCCGGATGCTGAAGTACGCCGTCAACCTCGCGGACGACGGGCTCGTCGGGCAGCAGCTGTTCGCCGGTGAGGCGACCCGCCTCGCGTACATGACCGACGAGGCGGCGGAGGGGCGCGACGCCTTCCTCGAGCGTCGCGACCCGGACTGGTCCCCGTGGCCCTACCACTACTGAGCGCCGGGGACCGCGCGTGAACGTCTGGGTCGAGGCGGCCCGGCCGCGCACCCTGCCGGCCGCGGTCGTCCCCGTCGCCGTGGGCACCGCCACCGCTTCGGCGCTCGGCGTCCCGATCGTGGCGGTCCGCGCGGCGCTGGCGCTGGTCGTCGCGCTGGCGCTCCAGGTCGCCGTCAACTTCGCGAACGACCTCTTCGACGGGCTCGCCGGCGTCGACACGGCGGACCGGCTCGGACCGCGCCGCGTCGTCGCGGCGGGACTGGTCGCGCCGGGCGTCATGCGCCGGGCGCTCGCGGCGGCGCTCGCGGTGGCCGCCGCCGCGGGCGGGGCGCTGGCGCTGCTCGTGGATCCGTGGCTGCTGCTCGTGGGTGTCGCCGCCGGCCTCGCCACCCTCGGCTACTCGGGGGGTCGGCGGCCCTACGCGTCCCGCGGGCTCGGCGAGGCGATGGTGTTCGTGTTCTTCGGACTCGTCGCGACCGTCGGGAGCGCGTTCGTCCAGACCGGACGGATCGATGCGCTGGCCGCCGTCGCCGCCGTGCCCGTCGGTCTGCTGGCCGTTGCCCTGCTGATGGTCAACAACGTCCGCGACGTCGACACCGACGCGGCCGCCGGGAAGCGGACGCTCGCCGTCCGCCTCGGGGGCCGGCGCTACGGCCACCTCTACGGCCTGCTCCTGGTCGCCGCGGTCCTGCTCGTCCTCCCCGTCGCCGCGGTGGCCCGGTCGCCGTGGCCGCTGCTCGGGCTCCTCGCCGCCGCGCCCCTCGCGGTCACGCTCCGTCGTGCGCGCGGCGCCGCTCGCGCCGAGGGGTCGGCGCGGGGCCCGGCCTGGATCGCGGCGCTCGAGGCCACCGCCCGGACCCAGCTGGTCCTCGGACTCGGCCTCGCCGGTGGGCTCGTCACTGCGGGCCGGTGGTGACCGACCTCCCGGTCTCGGCGTCGGTCGACGCGGCCCCCGTCGACCCGCGCCTCGCCGAGCTCGGGATCGACGCGGCGGTGCCGTTCCGCGTCGCGACGACGACCCGGTTCCGGGGGGTGACCCACCGCGACGGCTGGCTGCTCCACGGCGCGGCCGGGTGGGCCGAGTTCAGCCCGTTCCCGGAGTACGCGGCGCCCGTCGCGGCATGGTGGCTCCGCGCCGCCGTCGCCGCCGCGACGAGCCCGTCACCGCCGGCCCTGCGCGACGCCGTGGAGGTCAACGTGACCGTGCCGGCCGTCGGACCGGTCGACGCCGCGGCCCGGGTCGAGGCCTCGGGGTGTCGCACCGCGAAGGTCAAGGTCGCCGAGCCGGGTCAGACGCTCGCGGACGACGAGGCCCGGGTCACCGCGGTCCGTGCCGCGCTCGGGCCGGAGGGGCGGATCCGAATCGACGCCAACGCGGCCTGGGACGTCCCGGCCGCAGCGCACGCCCTGGCCCGGCTCGACGCCGCCGCGGACGGGCTCGAGTACGCCGAGCAGCCCTGCCGGACCCTGGAGGAGCTCCGCGACCTCCGTGGCCGCACGGGCGTCCCCGTCGCGGCCGACGAGTCCCTGCGTCGCGCCGACGACCCGATCGCGGTCGCCCGGTCCGCGTCCCGAGCGGTCGACCTCGTCGTCCTGAAGGTCCAGCCCCTCGGCGGGGCGGCCGAGGCCCTCCGCTTGGCCGAGGCGGCCGGGCTGCCCGCGGTCGTATCCTCGGCGCTCGAGACCACGGTCGGTCTCGCGGTCGGCCTCGAGCTGGCCCTCGCCCTGCCCGGCCTCGCCGGGGCCTGCGGCCTCGGCACCGCGGCGCTGCTCGCGGAGGACGTCGTGGACGAGCCCCTCCGCCCCGAGTCCGGTCGCCTCGTCGGGCGGGCGCGTCCCGTCCCGGCCCGTGTCCCCGCTCCCGCCGACCCCGGCCCGCTCCGCGAGCGGCTCTCCGCCGCGCTCGACGTGATGCACGCATGAGCACCGGCGGATCCCCCGACGCCACCGCGCCGAACGCGGCGACCGCGCAGGCGCGCGTCCTCGCGGACGAGCTCGCGCGCGGCGGGGTCCGGCACGTCGTCGTCTGCCCCGGGTCCCGCTCGGCCGCGCTCGCCATCGCGGTGCACGAGGACCCGCGGTTGACGGTCCACGTCCACCCGGACGAGCGCTCGGCGGCGTACGTCGCGCTCGGGGTCGGGCGCGCGACCGGTGTCCCGGCGGCCGTCGTCGTGACGTCCGGGACGGCCGTCGCGAACCTCCACCCCGCAGCCGTCGAGGCGGACGCCGCGGGGGTGCCGCTGCTGCTCCTCACCGCGGACCGGCCGCCCGAGCTGCGCGACACCGGCGCGAACCAGACGATCGCGCAGCGGGACCTGCTCGGCCCGGGGCTGCGGTGGGCCCACGAGCTCGGGGTCGCCGAGGACCGTCCGGACGCCGTCCGGACGTGGCGGGCGGTCTTCGCGCGGGCGGTCGCCGCCGCCCGGGGGGCGCTCGGCGCGGCGCCGGGGCCGGTCCACCTGAACGTCCCGACGCGGGAACCGACGGTGCCCGTCGGCGACGACGGCCGGACGTCCGCGGCCGCGTTCACGACCCCGCTGGACGGACGACCCGCGTCCGCGCCCTGGACCACCGTCCGCACCGTCCCGAGGGACGCGTCGGCGGGACCGGTCGACGAGCTCGCGGTGCGGTTCGCCGCGGTGGAGCGCGGCCTGATCGTCGTCGGCGACGACGTCGGTGGTCCCGGCGTGTCGGCCGCGGCCGTCGACGCGGTGTCCCGGGCGACGGGCTGGCCGGTCCTCGCCGAGGGGCAGGTCCCGGCCCGCCACGGCGAGCGGGCGCTACGGGCCGGCTCGTGGCTCGCGGCCGACGCCCGGTTCGCCGCCGCCCACCGTCCGGACCTCGTGCTCCGCCTCGGACGGCCCACCGTCCAGGCTTCGTGGCGCGCGCTCGTCGCGGTGGGGGAGCAGCTGCTCGTCGACGCCCACGGCGGCTGGCACGACCCGTGGCGCGGGCTCGGCGAGGTGATCGTCGCCGACCCCGGTGCGCTGCTCACCGCCGTCGCCGAGCGGCTCGCGACCCGGGCCGGATCCGACTGGTGGGGGTCCTGGGCCGCGGCCGACGCGGCCGCCGCCTCGGCCGTGGCCGACGTCGTCGCGGCCGGGCCGGACCTGACCGGGGCCGCGGTCGCCCACGAGGTCCTGGCGGCCGTCCCGGCGGGGGCGTCGCTCGTCGTGGGGGCGTCGCTGCCGGTCCGCGACGTCGACCTCGCCCCCGCCGTCCGCCCCGACGTGCGGATGCTCGCGAACCGCGGCGCCGCCGGGATCGACGGCACGGTCTCGACCGCGCTCGGGACCGCGGTCGCCACGGACCTCCCGACCTGGGCGCTGCTCGGCGACCACACGCTGCTGCACGACACCAACGGCCTGCTCCTCCAGCCGGGGTCCCCCGAGCCGTCGGTCACGCTCGTCTGCGTCGACAACGGTGGGGGGCGCGTCTTCGACGGTCTCCCGCCGGGACGGCACGCACCGGCGCTCACCCGTCTGTTCACCGCCCCCCACGGCAGGGACCTCGCCGCCGTCGGCCGGTCGCACGGCCTCGAGGTGGCCGTCGCGTCGGACCGTCCGACCCTCGCGGCAGCCCTGGCGGCACGTGCGGGGGACGGCCGGGGGACGTCGCTCGTCGTCGCCCGCGTCGATCCCGCTGCGGACGCCGAATCCCGCGCCCGGACGGCGGCGGCCGTGGCCGCGGCGGTCGCCGCCGCCTGATCCGGCCGGGCCGGCCTCAGCCGGTGGCGGCCGGACGCTCGGCGCCGAGGCCGCTGAGCACCCGGAGCATCGCCCGCAGCTTCAGCTGCGTCTCGCGCAGCTCCAGCTCGGGTAGGGAGCCGGCGACCACGCCGGCACCGGCGAACACCCGGGCCCGGGCGCCGTCGACCTCGGCGCACCGGAGGGCGAGCGCCCACTCGCCGTCGCCGGCCCCGTCGGTCCATCCGACCGGGCCGGCGTACCGACCGCGGTCCATCCCCTCGGTGCTGCGGATCCGGTCCAGCGCCGCCGCGGACGGGACGCCGCCGACCGCGGCCGTCGGATGCAGCCGGTCGAGCAGCGTCAGCGCCGGCATCGGGGCGGGCAGCCGTGCCACGACGTCGGTGGCCAGGTGCTGCACGTTGTCGAGGGCCAGCCGCGACGGCTCGTCGGGGGCCAGGACGTCGGCGCCGAGCGCCGTGAGGGGCGCCGTGACCGACGTGACGGCCATGGCGTGCTCGTGGCGGTCCTTCGCCGACACCAGCAGGTCGGCCCAGGCGCGCTCGTCCTCCGCCGGGGTCGCGCCACGGGGCGCGGTCCCCGCCAGGACCCGGGAGCGCACCTCGGTCCCCTCGACGCGCAGCAGCGGCTCGGGCGAGGCGCCGATGAGCCGGTCGACCAGGAAGGTGCGGCAGGCGGGGAACCGCTCCGCGAGGGCCCCCAGCAGGGCGGGGACGTCGAACGGGGCCTCCGACCACAGGCGGTGGTCGCGGGCGAGGACCACCTTCTCGAGCTCGCCGGCGGCGATGGCGGCCACGGCGGCGTCGACCGCGGTCAGCCAGGCGTCGTCGCGGAGGCTCGACCCCGCGAAGCGCGGGCGGTCCCGCACCGGCGGACGTCCCGGGACCCCGGCCCCGGGGCGCCACGTCGGCGGGGGCGCGTCGACGGCGGCGGTCGTGACCCACGTCGCCCCCTCGCGCCGCCCGACGCTCAGCGACGGGACGACCAGCACCGACCCCTCGGCGTCGGGGTCGAACGTCAGGGACCCGACGGCGATCGCACCGGTGCCCCGGCCCCCCACCTCGTCGTCCACCTCCGCGGTCGCGAGCAGCCGGTCGAGCTCGGCCGCGGCCCGCGCACCGCGGTCGGTACCGGCCCCCACCGGGATCCGGACCGCGGCGCCCGCGCCGACCAGTCCGACGTCGCCACCGACGAACGCGAACCGGTCGTCGGCCGGCAGCGTCCCGAACACGTCGTCGAGGAGGTCGGCGGACGCCGCATCGTCGGGCAGGGCGACGGTCCGGACCCGGAGCGTCACGGCGCCGGCGTCCCGTCGGTCCCGGCGGCCATGCGGGCGACCGCGGCCGCGACCAGCCGCCGTCGCAGGTGGTGGGTGACCAGGCGTTCGACGGCAGGGAGCATGCGGTCGTAGGCGGCGACGAGCCGCCGCCCGGCCTCGCCGTCGTCCGGGGCCGTCCCGAGGACGGGATCGCGGACGAACCGCAGGAACGCCTCGACGGCGCGGTCGGCGATCGCCGCGACCGCCTCGTCGGTCGGTCCCGCCAGCTCCAGCAGCTCGGCCAGCGGCAGACCCGCCTCCAGCAGCTCGAGTCCGGCCCGGACCGCGTCGGCGTCGGCTGCCGAGTACCGGGCCGTCCCGTCGGCGTCGACGTGATGGGGGAGGAGCAGTCCGGCCCGGCCGACCGCCTCCAGCAGCGCGACGGAGGTGCCGACCTCCGCGGCGAGGCCGCCGAGGTCGTGCGGGGCGTCGCGGTCGTCCGCGACGGCCCGGGCGAGCGCGGCGTCGGGGCCGTCGAGGTCGGGGGTTCGCACGGGGGGAGGGTAGGGCCGGCGGTCCCGCGGCCCCCCGCGCGGCCGTAGCCTCCGACCATGCGCAGCGACCACGGTGACGCCGGTGACGCCGTCCTCCCCGCCGCCGGCCGGGAGGGGAAGGACTCCGCCCTCGTCCAGGCGATGTTCGACCGTGTCGCCCCCCGGTACGACGTGGCGAACGCGGTCCTCTCGCTCGGTCAGGACGCCCGCTGGCGGCGGGTCACGGCGGCCGCCGCCCGGCCCGAGGGGGCCGACGTCCTCGACGTCGCCGCGGGGCCGGGCAACGTGGCGGCCGAGCTGCTCGGCCGTGGTGCTCGCGCCGTCACGGCGCTCGACCTGTCCTACGAGATGCTCCGCGCCGGTGCCCGTCGGGCGACCCCCGGGCTGACGTGGGTCAACGGCGACGCGCTCGCCCTGCCGTTCGGCGACGCGACGTTCGACGCGGTCACCATCTCGTTCGGGCTCCGCAACACCACCGACCCGCGGGCGGCCCTGGCCGAGTTCGCCCGGGTGCTCCGACCCGGCGGCCGCCTCGTCGTCTGCGAGTTCGCCGATCCGACGTGGGGGCCGTTCCGCCACGTCTACCGCCGCTACCTCCTCGGCGCCCTGCCGCGGGTCGCGGAGGTCGTCTCCTCCGACGCCCCCGCCTACCGGTACCTCGCCGAGTCGATCCTGGCCTGGCCGGACCGCGGGACGCTGGCCGGGTGGCTCCGGGAGGCCGGGTTCGAGGACGTCCGCGTGCGGGACCTGTCGGGTGGGATCGTCGCCCTGCACCGGGGGCTGCGCCGCTAGGCCCGTCCGTACGCTGGTCGCCCGGCCCCGAACCCCTTCGCCCCCGTCCGACCCGACCCCGGAGCACCGCGCGTGGCGTCCGCACCGTCCCCCACCGTCCCCGACGAGGCCCTCCGGCCGGCGACCGTCGATCTCGACGCCGTCGAGCGGGCCGACGTCGTCGTGGTCGGGGCCGGCCCCGGCGGCGCGGCGACGGCGGCGCACCTGGCGCGGCGGGGCCGGGACGTGGTGCTCCTCGACAAGGAGTCGTTCCCGCGGGACAAGGTCTGCGGGGACGGGCTGACCCCGCGGGTCGTCCGGGAACTGCTCGACCTCGGCCTCGTCGACGAGGCCACCGGGCGGTCCGACGGCTGGGCGACCCAGAAGGGGCTGCGCATCCACGGTGGCCGCACGGTGATGGAGCTGCCGTGGCCGCAGCTCGACGACTGGCCGGCCTGGGGGGCGACGGCGTCGCGCCGCGTGTTCGACGCGACCATCGCCGGCGCCGCCGTCCGGTCCGGCGCCCGGCTCGCCAGCGGCGTCTCCGTGACCGGCCCGGTCTGGCGCGACGCGACCGAGACGCGGGCCGCCGGCGTCGCCTGGCGGTCCGAGGACGAGGACGGCACCATCCGCGAGGGCGTGGTGCGTGCCCCCGTCGTGATCGCCGCCGACGGGCCGGGCAGCATCATGGCGAAGCGGCTCGGCGTCGAGCGCAGCGCCACCCGCCCGATGGCCGTTGGTGTGCGCTCCTACTACCGCTCCCGGCGCTGGGACGACGAGTGGATCTCGTCGTTCCTGAACCTCACCGACGCCGACGGGGGACTGCTGTCCGGGTACGGCTGGATCTTCCCGCTGGACGACGGGACGCTGAACGTCGGCCTCGGGCTGCTCTCGACCTCCCGCGAGTTCCGGGGGACCAACTACCGACGCATGCTCTCGGCCTGGGCCGGCGGCATGGCCGAGGAGTGGGACACGACAGAGGAGCACCACGTCGGGCCGGTCCTGTCGGGTCCGATCCCGATGGGGTTCAACCGGGTCCCGCTGCACCAGCGCGGGGTGCTGCTGGTCGGTGACGCAGGCGGCATGGTCAACCCGTTCAACGGCGAGGGGATCTCGTACGCGATGGAGGCCGGTCGGCTGGCCGCGGACGTCGTCGACCGTGCGCTGACGACCCGCCGGACCGCCGACCTCGACGCCTACGACCTCGAGCTCCGCCGCCGGTGGGGCGGGTACTACCGGCTCGGGCACGTCTTCGCCGAGCTCGTCGGGAACCCGACCGTGATGCACGTCTGCACCGAGTACGGGATGCCGTACCGGCAGCTGATGGAGCTCGTGCTGAAGCTGATGGCGCACCTGACCGACGGCTCACCCGCGGACGGGAAGGACGTCGTCATCAACACGCTCCAGCGGTTGGCACCCGCCGCCTGACGGCTAGACTCGCCCCATTAGGGAAACGCTTCACGAAGTCCGTCGTCCCGCCCGCGACCCTCGGAGCCCAATCCGCATGGACGCGATGCTCCCGGTGCTTATCCTCGGCCTGATCGCCGTGGGCTTCGCCGCGGGCTCCATCGCCGTCTCGAACCTGGTCGGCCCGAAGCGGCTGAACCCGACGAAGCTGGGTGCCTACGAGTCGGGGAACGAGCCCCTCGCGGACGTCCCGGGGACCCGGTTCAGCGTGAAGTTCTACCTCGTGGCGATGCTGTTCCTCGTGTTCGATGTCGAGGCCGTGTTCGTCTACCCCTGGGCCGTCGTGCTGCGCGAGCTCGGCTGGGCCGGGCTGTGGCAGATGGTCGCGTTCGTCGGCATCCTCGGGGTCGCGTTCGTGTACGAGATCGGTCGTGGGGGGCTGGAATGGGACTAGAGGAGAAGCTCCCCTCGGGGATCCTGCTCACGAACCTCGAGCGGCTCGTCAACTACGCGCGCTCGACGTCGCTGTGGCCGGCGACGTTCGGTCTCGCCTGCTGCGCGATCGAGATGATGGCCACCGGCGGCCCGCGCCACGACATCGCCCGGTTCGGCATGGAGGTGTTCCGCGCCTCGCCGCGGCAGGCCGACCTGATGATCGTCGCCGGCCGCGTCTCGAACAAGATGGCCCCGGTGCTGCGGCGCATCTACGACCAGATGTCCGACCCGAAGTGGGTCCTCTCGATGGGCGTCTGCGCCACCTCCGGCGGCATGTTCAACAACTACGCGCTGGTCCAGGGCGTCGACCACGTCGTGCCGGTCGACATGTACGTCCCCGGCTGTCCGCCGCGGCCCGAGATGCTCCTCGACGGGCTGATCAAGCTGCACGCGAAGATCCAGGGAGAGTCCTTCGCCGACCAGGCGGCCTCGGCGTGAGCACCCCGACCGCGACCGGCACCCGCCTCGCGAACGACGCGCTCGCCGCGCGGCTGACCGCGCGGTTCTCCGGCCTCGCGTCCGACGAGGCGTACGGCGAGCTGACCGTCCACGCCGACGCCGCCACCCTCGTTGACCTGCTGACGTTCTGCCGCGACGACGACGCGGTCGGCTGCGAGCTGCTGGCCGACCTCTCGGGGGTCCACTGGCCCCGGGGCGGGCACGACATCGAGCTGCAGCCGACGACGACCGGCTGGCCGACGTTCCGCCTCTCGCAGGAGGAGGGCCGGGTCGAGGTCCTGTACGTGCTGCGCTCGATCCGGCACGGCCACGTCCTGCGGATCGCGGTCGCCGTCGACGACGAGGACCCGCGCCTCCCGACGGCGACCGGCGTGTACGAGACGGCGAACTTCCACGAGCGGGAGGTCTACGACTTCCTCGGCGTCGAGTTCGACGGTCACCCGGACCTGACCCGCATCCTCATGCCGGACGACTGGGTCGGCCACCCGCACCGCAAGGACTACCCGCTGGGCGGCGTCGACGTGCCGTACAAGCACGACAAGCACGTGCCGCCCCCCGACGAGCGCGCGATCCGCGAGGTGATCCGCTGATGTCCGACACCACGCTGCACGGGACCGAGGCCGCCGAGGCGGCCGACCGCGCGACCTCGGCCGACGACCCGACGCTGGCGGCGCTCCGCGCCGGGCTCGAGGGCGAGTCCGAGCTGTTCGTCGAGGGCGCCGACTGGGAGTCGGTCGCCGACGCCGTCCGCGACGAGACGCTGATCGTCAACATGGGCCCGCAGCACCCCTCGACCCACGGCGTGCTCCGGCTGGTGCTCGAGCTCGACGGCGAGACCGTCACCAACCTCACCCCGATCATCGGGTACCTGCACACCGGCATCGAGAAGTCCGCCGAGTACCGCAACTGGGTCCAGGGCACGACGTTCTTCACCCGGATGGACTACCTCTCGCCGCTGTTCAACGAGCTGGCCTACTGCCTCGGGGTCGAGCGGCTGCTCGGCGTCGAGGCCCCGCCCCGCGCCCAGGCCGTCCGGGTCATCCTGACCGAGTTCAACCGGATCGCCAGCCACCTCGTCTGGCTCGCGACCGGCGGGATGGAGCTCGGCTCGACGACCGTCATGACCTACGGGTTCCGCGAGCGCGAGCACATCCTCGACCTGTTCGAGTCGCAGTCCGGCCTGCGCATGAACCACGCCTACATCCGGCCGGGCGGCCTCGCGAACCAGGTCACCGACGACTTCGTGGCTCGGGCCGAGGCGCTGCTGCGCCGGCTGCCCGAGAAGATCGGCGAGTTCGAGGACCTGCTCACCGAGAACCCGATCTGGAACGACCGTCTCCGCGGTGTCGGCGTCATCGACGTCGAGCGTGCGCTGGCGCTCGGCGTCACCGGGCCGCTGCTGCGGGCCGCCGGCCTCGGCCACGACCTCCGCCGGACCGACCCGTACTGCGGCATCGAGCAGTACGACTTCGACGTCCCGACCGACACCGCCGGCGACTCCTACGCCCGCTACACCGTCCGCATCGAGGAGATGCGGCAGTCGATGCGCATCATCCGCCAGGCCCTCGACACGCTGCCGTCCGGCCCGGTGATGGTCGCCGACCGGCGCATCGCGATGCCGTCGCAGCAGCAGCTCGGCGCCGACGGGATGGGGAACGACCCCGCCTACATCCGCCACATCATGGGCGAGTCGATGGAGGCGCTGATCAACCACTTCAAGCTCTCCACCGAGGGGTTCACCGTCCCGGCCGGCCAGGTGTACTCGGCCGTCGAGTCACCCCGCGGCGAGCTCGGGTACGCGATCACCTCGATCGGTTCGAACAAGCCGTGGCGCGTGCACGTCCGCGAGCCCTCCTTCGTCAACCTCCAGGCCGCCCGCGAGATGACGCGGGGCCACCAGGTCGCCGACGTCATCGCCGTGGTCGCCTCGATCGACCCGGTGATGGGCGGCGTCGACCGCTGACCGCCGCACCAGCCACCGCCTGACCGCCCGCCGAGAACCGCAGGGACCCCGATGCCGATCGACGACACCACCCGGGAGGAGGCGCGCGTCCTCGCGCGTCGCTACCCCGTCGCGCGCTCGGCGCTGCTCCCGATGCTGCACCTGGTGCAGTCCGTCGACGGGTACGTCAGCGACGACGGCGTCGCGCTCTGCGCCGAGGTGCTGGGGCTGACCAAGGCCGAGGTCGCCTCGGTCGCGACCTTCTACACGATGTACAAGCGCGAGCAGGTCGGGGACTGGCTGCTCAGCGTCTGCACCAACCCGACCTGCCAGGTCGCGGGTGGCCAGGCGATCCACGACGGGTACGTCGACGCGCTCGGCGGTCACCACGATGCCGAGGCCGGCGTCACCGTCGAGCACGCCGAGTGCCTCGGGATCTGCGGTGACGCCCCCGTCGTCCAGGTCAACTACGAGATGTACGGTCGGCTGTCGCAGGACGAGGCCGACGCGCTGCTGGCGTCCTGCCGCCGTGGTCAGCCGCCGGCCTCGAACGTCTCGGGCGTCGTCCCCCCGGTGTTCCGGGCGGTCGAGCGCGAGCTCTCCGGCATCGACGACGGCGTCGACGCGCACCTCGCCCCCGCCGCCGCCCGTCAGGCCGCCGCGGCGAACCCGCCGGCCTGGCGCTCCGGCGAGACCGACCTGCCGGTCACGCACCCCGGCGGCGACCCGGCCGGCCACGGCGGTGAGGCGTTCCGCGCCGCCGCCGGACTGGAGGCGTGATGGCAGCGACCGAGGTGAAGGTCCTCTCCGCCCGGTACGACGTCCCGGGCGTCGACGACCTCGAGGTGTACGAGCAGCACGGCGGGTACGCCGGGCTCCGCCGCGCGCTCGAGATGCAGCCGGCGTACATCATCGAGGTCGTGAAGGCCTCGGGGCTGCGCGGCCGCGGCGGCGCCGGGTTCCCGACCGGCCTGAAGTGGTCGTTCGTCGCCCAAGGCACCGGGAAGCCGGTCTACGTCGTCTGCAACGCCGACGAGGGCGAGCCCGGGACCTTCAAGGACCGCCCGCTGATGGAGCGCGACCCCCACGCGCTCGTCGAAGGGATGATCGTCGCCGGCCTCGCCCTGAACAGCGAGCAGGGCTACATCTACCTCCGCGGCGAGTTCGCCCACGCCTCCCGCCAGCTCGCGAAGGCCATCCGCCAGGCCTACGCCGCCGGGTACCTCGGCGAGGACGTGATGGGGTCCGGGAAGCGCTACCACCTGACGCTGCACCGGGCGGCCGGCGCGTACATCTGCGGCGAGGAGACGGCGCTCCTCGACTCGCTCGAGGGGCGGCGCGGCCAGCCGCGGCTCCGACCGCCGTTCCCCGCCGTCCACGGGCTGTACGGCTGCCCGACGACGGTGAACAACGTCGAGTCGATCGCGATGGTCCCGCTGCTGCTCGTGAACGGCGCCGAGTGGTTCCAGCAGTGGGGGACCGAGAAGTCCCCGGGCACCAAGCTGATCTGCATCTCCGGCGAGGTGAGGAACCCCGGCAACTACGAGGTCGCGATGGGCACGCCCATCAGCGAGCTGATCGAGCTGGCCGGGGGGATGCTGGACGGCCGCGAGCTGAAGTTCTTCTGCCCCGGCGGGTCGTCGACGCCGATGCTCCCGGCCTCGATGGCCGACACGCCGTACACGTTCGAGGACATCGCCGGCGCCGGGTCGCTGCTCGGCACCGGAGCCCTGATGCTGTTCAGCGACCGCACGTCGGTCGTCTCGGTCGTCCGGCGCTTCACCGAGTTCTACGAGCACGAGTCATGCGGCAAGTGCACCCCGTGCCGCGAGGGCGGGTACTGGGCCAGCCAGGTCCTGGCCCGCATCGAGACCGGGACCGGCGTGATGGACGACCTCGACACGCTCGAGCGCATCTGCGGCAGCGTCGCCGGTCGCAGCTTCTGCGCGCTGGGCGACGCGCTGACCTCGCCGATCATGTCGTCGCTGCAGTACTTCCGCGACGAGTACGTCGAGCACATCCGGAAGGGCGTCAGCCCCTTCGGCGTCGCTCCGCAGCGTGACGTGCCGATGCTCGACCCCGCCGCGGTCGCCGCGACCGCCCGCGAGCGGGCCTCGCTCTCGGCGCTCCTCTCGGCCGCGACGTCGGCCGCCGGCGACGGGAGCGGCGCGTGAGCGCCCCCGCCGCACCCGGCGCCGCGAGCGCCGAGGACCTCGTCACGCTGACCATCGACGGCGAGCAGGTCAGCGTCCCGAAGGGCACGCTGATCATCCGCGCCGCCGAGATGGTCGGCACCATCGTCCCGCGGTTCTGCGACCACCCGCTACTCGACCCGGTCGGGGCCTGCCGGCAGTGCGTCGTCGAGGTCGAGGGCCAGCCGAAGCCGGTCATGTCCTGCACCGTCCCGGTCGCCGAGGACATGGTCGTCCGCACGCACCTCACGTCCGCGATGGCGCGGCGCGGCCAGGAGGGGACGCTCGAACTGCTCCTCGTGAACCACCCCCTCGACTGCCCGATGTGCGACAAGGGCGGGGAGTGCCCGCTCCAGGACCAGGCCCTCGCACACGGCGCGAACCAGTCGCGGTTCCTCGACCAGAAGCGGAAGTACGAGAAGCCGGTCGCCGTCAGCCCCCAGGTGCTGCTCGACCGGGAGCGGTGCGTCCTCTGCGCCCGGTGCACCCGGTTCTCCGAGCAGATCTCCGGCGACCCGTTCATCGAGCTGTTCGAGCGCGGCGCCCTCGAGCAGGTCGCGATCTACGAGGACGAGCCGTACCACTCGTACTTCTCGGGGAACACCATCCAGATCTGCCCCGTCGGCGCGCTCACCTCCACGTCCTACCGGTTCAAGGCCCGGTCCTTCGACGTCGTCACGACGCCCAGCGTCTGCGACGGCTGCTCGGCCGGGTGCGGCCAGACCGTCCAGTCGCGACGCGGCGAGGTCCAGCGCCAGCTGGCGCGGACGAACATGGACGTGAACGAGGCCTGGAACTGCGACAAGGGGCGGTTCTCGTTCCCGCATCTCACCCACGCGCAGCGACTCACCACGCCGATGGAGCGGGTCGACGGCGAGCTCGTCCCGACCACCTGGTCGCGGGCCCTCGCCCGCGTCGCGGACGCGGTCCGCGCTTCGCAGGACGTCGGGCCGGGACGCACGGCGCTGGTCTCCGGCGGTCGGCTCGCCGACGAGGACGCTCACGTCGCGGCCCGGCTGGCCCGCACCGTCCTCGGCACCGACCTCGTCGAGCACCGGACCCGGTTCGCGCCGGCCGACGAGGCGCCGGCCCGTGCGGTGCTGCTGGCCCGCGCCGGCGGCGCACCCGGCCTGACCTACGCCGACGTCGAGCACGCGCCCGTCATCGTCGTCGCCGGCCTCGACCCCGAGGAGGAGGTCCCGGTCCTGCACCTGCGCCTCCGCAAGGCGTGGCGGCAGCACCGGGCCCGCATCGTCGTCGTCGGTCCCCACCTCGGGACGCTCGACGGCATCGCCTGGCGCCGCGTCGCCACCGCCCCCGGCGCCGAGCCCGCCGCGCTGGCCGCGCTGGCCTACGGCGACGGCGAGATCGCCGCGGCCCTGCGGGGCGACGGCGCCCCGGCCGTCCTGGTCGGCGAGCGCGCGGGCGCCGGGTCGCTCGCCGCCGGCACCCGCCTCGCCGAGGCCGTCGGCGGTGGCGTCGCGTTCGTCCCGCGCCGGGCCGGTGACGCGGGTGGTCTCGCCGCCGGGCTCGCCCCCGGGCTGCTGCCGGGCGGACGACTGCTCGCGGACGCCGCGGACCGCGCCGAGGTCGAGGCCGCGTGGGGGCCGCTGCCGGCCCACCTCGACGGCGCGGCGCCGGTCGACGGGCTGCGGGGGATCCTCGCCGCCGCCGCGGACGGCGCGGTCGACGTGCTCCTCCTCGCCGGGGCGGACCTCGCCCGCGACGCGCAGTCGGCGGCCCTCGCGGAGCGCGCCCTGGCCCGTGTCGCCGGCGCCGGCACCGTCGTCGTCCAGGACCTCGCGCTGACCGAGACGGCCGCGCGGTACGCCGACGTCGTGCTGCCCGTGACCGCGACCCAGGAGCGGGACGGCGCCCGGACCGACTGGGAGGGCCGGGCGCAGCGGTTCCGCCGGGCCGTCGACGCCCCCGAGCTGGCCCAGGACGACTGGGAGGCGTTCGTGCAGCTGGCGGCGGTGCTGGGGCACCGCCTGTACGGCTCGCTCGACGCGATCCGCGCGGAGCAGGAGCAGCTCGGCGTCCGCGCCGCGGCCCACCCGCTCCCCGAGGCCGCGTCGGCCGGATCCACCGGCGCGCCGTCGGGCGACGCCCTCCTGGCCGTGGTGCGGCCGCTCCTCCTCGACGGCGGGACGATGCTGGCCGGTGCCGACGACCTGCGAGCGACGGCGCGCGCCGCGACCGTCGGCGTCAGCCGGGCCGACGCCGCCCGCCTCGGGATCGTCGACGGTGCGGACGTCACCGTGACCGGCGCCGGCGGCGCGACGGTGACGCTGCCGACCGCGGTCCTGCCGGACCTGGTCCCCGGTGCGGTCGTGCTGCCCCGCACCTCGACCGAGCCGCCGGTCACCCGCCTCGCCGACGAGGACGGCGTCGTGGCCGTGACCCTCGCGCCCGTCGCCGTCCCGGCGGAGGTCGGCGCATGAGCCGTCCTCTCTGGGTCGCTGGCCTGACCGCGGGTCTGACCTTCCTCTACTTCCTGCTGACGACGGCGATCCTCATCTGGGGCGAGCGCCGCGTCGTCGCCCGCATGCAGTCCCGCCTCGGACCGAACCGGGTCGGGCCGCTCGGGGCGCTGCAGACGCTCGTCGACGGCCTCAAGATGTTCTTCAAGGAGGACGTCACCCCGGCGATGGTGAAGCAGCCGATCTTCACCGTCGCGCCGCTCGTCGGCGTCGTCGCCGGCCTGCTCTCGACCGCGGTCATCCCGATCGGAGGCGAGGTCACGCTCGGCGGGGAGACGTTCACCCTGCAGGTCGCCGATCTCGGCGTCGGCGTGCTGTGGTTCCTCGCGATGGGGTCGATCCACGTCTACTCGGTGTTCCTCGCCGGGTGGGCGTCGAGCTCCCCGTACCCGCTGCTCGGCGGGGTCCGGTCCAGCGCCCAGATGATCTCGTACGAGATCGCGCAGGGACTCGCCGTCGCCAGCGTCTTCATCTACGCCGGGTCGCTGCGCGTCTCGGACATCGTCGCCGCGCAGTCGGGCGAGGGGCTGCTGCCGGGCCTGCCCGGCTGGTTCGCGATCCCCCTGCTGCCGGCGTTCGCCGTCTTCGTCGTCGGCATGGTCGCCGAGGCCGGCAGGCCGCCGTTCGACCTCGCCGAGGCCGAGGGCGAGCTCGTCGGGGGGTTCCACACCGAGTACTCGGGGCTGCGGTTCGGGATGTTCATGCTGGCCGAGTTCATGGCCGTCGTCATCCAGAGCGCGATGGTCGTGACGCTGTTCCTCGGCGGCCCCTCCGGTCCGACGTTCGGCCTGCCGGCCCCGATCGCGGCGGTGATGCCGACCGTCTGGTTCACCCTGAAGACGCTGCTCTTCATCTTCCTGTTCATCCTGCTCCGCGGCGCCCTGCCCCGGACCCGGTACGACCGGCTCATGGCCCTCGGCTGGAAGCTGCTGATCCCCGTCGGCCTGGTCTGGGCGCTCGCGACCGCCGCGCTGGTCCTCGTCCGCGAGGACGGCGGGCTCTCGACCACCGCCCGCCTCGGCCTCGCCGCCGGCGCGGTCGTGGTCGCCGTCCTCGGGCTGGCCACCGGCCGCGGCGGCCGCGACGCGGCGACCATCGGCCGGGCCGTCAGCACCGCGGTCCGGCCCACGGCGCCGGCCGCGACCGACGAGCCCGACCCCGCGGAGGTGGCCCGATGACCCTTCAGGCATGGCTGACCGCCGCCGGGGGCGCCGTCGCCCTCGTGCTGCTCGGGTGGCTCGCGCTGACGCGGACCGTGCTCGGCCGCGGCCTCGCCGTGCCGCTGCGCGCGATGTTCGTGAAGCCCGAGACGGCGTCGTACCCCGAGGCGCCGCGTCCGACCGCGCCGCGGTTCCACGGTCGCCACCAGCTCAACCGGTACGCGGACGGGCTCGAGAAGTGCATCGGGTGCGAGCTCTGCGCCTGGGCCTGCCCGGCCGACGCGATCTTCGTCCAGGGCGGGGACAACACCGAGGAGCAGCGGTTCTCGCCCGGCGAGCGGTACGCCGAGGACTACCAGATCAACTACAACCGGTGCATCCTCTGCGGGCTCTGCATCGAGGCCTGCCCGACGCGCGCGCTGACGATGACGCAGGAGTACGAGATCGCGGCCGACTCGCGCGAGGGGCTGATCTGGACCAAGGACATGCTGCTCGTCGACCCGCCCGAGGATGGGTACGACACGCCGCACACCGACCGCGAGGTCCGCGACCGGGGGCTGAACTACTACGGCGGCCTCGCCGTCACGCCGCCGACCCGGAAGGGCGGGTCGTTCGCGCCGGCGACCGCCGCCCCGCTCCAGCGGGCGGGGGCCGTCGTCCCGCGCCGCGAGCTGCCGCTGGTCCCGCCCGGGACCGGCGACGCCGAGGGCGAGCCGGACGGGGACGGCGGGTCCGCAGGCGCGGGCGACGCCTGATGGGCGAGACGATCGCGTTCCTGGTCTTCGCCGGCATCGCGCTCGGCGCGGCGGTGGCCGTCGTGGCCATGCGCAACCTCGTCCACGCCGCGCTGATGCTCGTCATCCACCTGCTCGCGGTGGCGGGCCTGTACCTCGGGCTCGAGTCGCAGTTCCTCGCCGTCATCCAGGTCCTCGTCTACGCCGGCGCCATCGTCGTGCTGTTCCTGTTCGTGATCATGCTGCTCGGCGTCGACCGGGACGATCTGCTCGTCGCACAGGGCCGCCGTGCGGTGGCGGGGGCGGTCGCCGTCGGGCTGGTCCTCGCCGGGGCGCTGACGTTCGCGTTCGTCGGGCCGTACACCGGCGAGGCGTCGGTCTGCGGGTCCGACGTCGCCCCGACCGGCACCGAGCAGTCCTGCGCCGGCATCGCCCCCGTGCTCGACGCGGACGACGACGCCGGGGTCGCGTTCCTCGGTCGCCGCCTGTTCACGCGGTACACGCTCGCGTTCGAGCTCTCGGCCGTCCTGCTCACCGTCGCGACGATCGGCGCCGTCGTGCTGGCGCGACGGAGGGACCTCTCGCCCGAGGACGAGGACCTGCCGACGGGAGAGGTGACGGCGTGACCGCCATCCCCATCGGTGCCCACCTGATCCTCGCCGCCCTGATCTTCACCGTCGGTCTCGTCGGGGTGCTGATCCGTCGCAACCTCATCGTCCTGTTCATGTGCGTCGAGCTGATGCTGAACGCCGTGAACCTCACCCTCGTCGCCGCCTCCCGGATCTGGGGCGCGGCCGACGGGCAGGTGTTCACCTTCTTCATCATCGTGGTCGCGGCGGCCGAGGTCGTCGTCGGCCTCGCGATCCTCGTGAACCTCTTCTTCCGCCGCGGCACCGTCGACGTCGACGTGCCCTCACTCCTGAGGTCCTGACGTGCTGCTCGCCGCGGAGGCGGCCACCGCGAACGCGGTCGTGACCACGACCACGGGCGCCGTCGGCATCGCCTGGCTCATCCCCGTCCTGCCGGCGCTGGGCTTCCTCGCCGTGCTCGTCGCCCAGCGCTGGCTCCGCGCCCGCGCGGCCTACCTCGCGATCGCGGCCGCCGCCGGGGCGTTCCTGCTCTCGGCCGCCGTCGCCCGCGAGGTCATCGGCGCACCGGCGACGTACGTCCGGCCCCTGCCCGACTGGATCGAGGTCGGCGCCCTGTCGGTCGGGTTCGACCTGCTCGTCGACCAGCTGACGGTCGTGATGCTGCTGGTCGTGACCGGCGTCGGACTCCTCGTCCACGTCTACTCGGTCGGGTACATGCTCGAGGACCGCGGCTTCGCCCGGTTCTTCGCGTACCTGAACCTGTTCCTCGCCTCGATGCTGGTCCTGGTGCTGGGCTCGAACCTGCTGACGCTGTTCCTCGGCTGGGAGCTCGTCGGCCTCTCGTCCTACCTGCTCATCGGGTTCTGGTTCGAGAAGCGGGCCTACGCCACCGCCGCGAAGAAGGCGTTCATCACCAACCGCGTCGGCGACGTCTCGTTCATGGTCGCGATGTTCCTCGCGTTCGCGACCGTCGGGACCCTCGACCTCCTCGAGCTGAACGCCGCGGCGCCGGGGCTGTCCGCCGGCGTCGCGACGGCGCTGGTGCTGCTCCTCCTCGGCGGCGCCGCGGCGAAGTCGGCCCAGATCCCGCTGTACGTCTGGCTCCCCGACGCGATGGCCGGCCCGACCCCGGTCTCGGCGCTGATCCACGCCGCGACGATGGTCACGGCCGGCGTCTACCTCACCGTCCGGACCTCACCGGTGCTGACCGCCTCGATCGACGCGATGGAGGTCATCGCCTGGATCGGGGTGCTGACGGCGCTGCTCGCCGCGGTCATCGCCGTCCGGCAGGACGACATCAAGAAGGTGCTGGCCTACTCGACGGTGTCGCAGCTCGGGTACATGTTCCTCGCGGTCGGCGTCGGCGCGTTCCGCGAGGGCGTGTTCCACCTCGTCACCCACGCGTTCTTCAAGGGCCTGCTGTTCCTCGCGGCCGGGTCGGTGATGCACGCGCTCCACGACGAGACGGACCTCTGGCGGATGGGCGGACTGCGGCGGGCGATGCCGGTGACGTTCGCGACCTCGGCCGTGGCCTGGCTCGCGATCTCGGGCGTGCCGCCGTTCGCCGGGTTCTTCTCGAAGGACCAGATTCTGACCGAGGCGTACAAGCACGGCTACGGCGCGATCTACCTGCTCGGGCTGGCCGGGGCGATCCTCACCGCGTTCTACATGACCCGGTGGTTCGTCCTCGTGTTCCTCGGCCCCGCGCGTCACCGTGACGGCGTCCACCCCCACGAGTCGCCGGCCTCGATGGCCGTCCCGCTCGTCGTCCTCGGCCTGCTCTCGGCCGGCGGCGGGCTGCTGAACCCCGTCCACGAGGGGCCGCTGTACCGGTTCCTCGGTCCCGCCGTCGCCCCGATCGGCGAGCTCGGGTACGTCCCGGTCGGCCCCCTCGAGGAGCCGGCGCTGATCGGCATCTCGATCGTCGCCGTCACGTTCGGGCTCGGGCTCGCATGGTGGCTGTACGGCCGGCGCGATCTCACGGCCGGCCGCGTCGTCGAGCCGGTCCGGGGCACGCTCGCGGACCTCGCCGAGCGCCGGTTCCTCGTCGACGAGGCCTACGCCGCCGTGTTCGTCGGCGGCGGGGGTGCGGTCGCCCGCGGCCTCGCCCGGTTCGACGGCCGCGTCATCGACGGGCTCGTCCGCGGTGCCGGCGCCACCGCGGTCGTCGTCGGTCGCGTCGCCCGCCGCGCCCAGAGCGGCCGGGTCCGCGGCTACGTCGCGGTCACCGTCGTCGGCCTGGCCCTGCTCCTCCTGCTCGCCCTCTGGACGGTGCGCTGATGGGACCGCTGACCCTCACCGTCCTGCTGCCCCTCGTCGGGGCGGTGCTGCTCGGCCTCGCGCCCGGGGCCCGCGACCGCGACGTCCGGGCCGTCGGACTGATCGTCTCGCTCGCGACGTTCGCGTCCTCGGTCTGGGTCCTCGTCGGGTTCGACCGCGGCGAGGCCGGCCTGCAGCAGGCCGAGTCCTTCACCTGGATCCCGTCGGTCGGCGCCCGCGTCGCGTTCGCCGTCGACGGCGTCAGCCTCGCGCTGATCCTGTTGACCACGTTCCTCGTCCCCATCGTGCTGGTCGCGTCCTGGGACTCGGTGAAGGACCGCCTCGCGGCGTACACGGCGGCGTTCCTGATCCTCGAGGCGCTCGTCATCGGCGTGTTCGCCGCCACCGACCTGCTGCTGTTCTACGTCCTGTTCGAGTTCAGCCTCGTCCCGATGTACCTGATCATCGGCATCTGGGGCGGGGCCGAGCGCCGGCGCGCGGCTCGGAAGTTCTTCCTCTACACGCTGCTCGGCGGGCTCGTGATGCTGGTCGCGATCCTCTACCTCCAGACCCGCACGGGCACGTTCGACTACATCGCCATCCGCGACGGGCTGGCGCTGGACCCGACCGTGCAGGGGTGGCTGTTCGCCGCCTTCCTGCTGGCGTTCGCCGTCAAGGTCCCGCTGTTCCCGGTCCACACGTGGCTGCCCGACGCGCACACCGAGGCCCCGACCGGCGGCAGCGTGTTCCTCGCCGGCGTGCTGCTCAAGATGGGGACGTTCGGGCTGCTGCGCTACGCGCTCCCGCTGTTCCCCGACGCGACCGTCGCGGCCGCACCCTGGCTGCTCGGCGTCAGCGTCGTCGGCATCCTGTACGGCGCGGCCGTCGCGCTCGTCCAGACCGACATCAAGCGGCTCGTCGCGTACTCCTCGGTCAGCCACATGGGGTTCGTCGTCCTCGGCACGTTCGCGCTGGACCGGACGGCGACCGCGGCGGCCGTCGTCCAGATGGTCAACCACGGGCTCTCGACCGGCGCGCTGTTCCTGCTGATCGGGTTCCTGTACGAGCGGCGGCACACCCGGCGCATCGCCGACTTCGGCGGCCTCGCGCGTCAGGTCCCCGTGATGGCCGGGCTGTGGCTGCTCGTCTCGCTGTCGTCGCTGGCCCTGCCCGGCCTGAACGGGTTCGTCGGCGAGTTCCCGATCCTGCTCGGGACGTTCGGCGTGAACCGCGCCGCCGGCGTGCTGGCGGCGTTCGGGGCCGTCCTGGCCGCGCTGTACCTGCTCTGGGCGTACCAGCGGATGTTCCACGGGCCCCTGGAGCGCGACGAGGACCGGGCGACGCCCGACCTGACCCGCCGGGAGCTCGCCGTGATGACGCCGTTGGTCCTGCTCATCGTCCTGATCGGACTGGTGCCCGGTCCGCTGTTCGACCTCGTCGGACCGTCCGTCGACCGCGTCCTCGCCGAGGTCGCGCTGGCGGTGGCGCCATGAGCGATCTGCAGCCGGGCCAGTTGGCCCCCGAGCTCCTCGCGACCGCCGCGGCGCTCGTGCTGCTGCTCCTCGCCGTGTCGCGGCGGCGGCCGCAGCTGGTGATGCTCCCCGTCGGCCTCGGGTCGATCGCGCTGGGGGCGTGGATGGTCCTCGGCGGCGCGGTCGTGCCGGGCGCCGTGGTCGGGCTGCTCGGCGTCGCGGCGCCCCTGCTGCCGGTCCTGCTGCCCGGACGTCCGACGCTGCAGCAGGCCTGGGGCGGCGGGCTGGCCCTCGCCGGGGCGCTGGTCCTGACCGGGTGGCAGCTGGCCGTCGCGCTCGGCGACGGCGGCGCGCTCGGCGTCACCGGGTGGCGCGGCTCGATCGCCGTCGACGGGCTGGCCGGGTTCACGCGCATCACCGTCTACCTCTCGGCGCTGCTCGTCATCCCGATGGGGTACGGCTACCTGCAGGAGCGGCGGATCAACCGCGCCGAGGTCGAGCCGCTCATCCTCCTCGCCGCCGTCGGCATGGCGCTGCTCGGGGCCGCGAACGACCTCGTCACGATCGTCGTCGCCCTCGAGGTGCTGTCCTTCGCGCTGTACGTGCTGGCCGGCCTGGCGCGTCGCGACCGCCGGTCGCAGGAGTCCAGCCTCAAGTACTTCGTCAGCGGTGCGGTCGCCTCGGCGGTGCTGCTGTACGGCATGGCCCTGCTGTACCTCGCGACCGGGTCGCTCGAGCTGCCGGCCATCGGCGCGGCCCTCGGGAGCGTGCTGGTCCCGGCCGCCCTCGTCGCCGTCGCCCTCGTCCTCGTCGCCGTCGGTGTCGCCTTCAAGGTCGCGCTGGCGCCGTTCCACCTCTGGGCGCCGGACGTCTACCAGGGCGCGCCGACCAGCGTCACCGCACTGATGGCCGCCGCGACGAAGGCCGCCGCGTTCGCGCTGCTGCTCCGGATGGCGCTGGTCGCGTTCCCTGCGCTGGGCGACGTCTGGGCGCCGGCGCTGGCCGTGCTCGCCGCGGCGAGCATGCTGTACGGCGCGGTCGCCGCGCTGGTCCAGGCCGACCTGAAGCGCATCCTCGCCTACTCCTCGGTCACCCACGCCGGGTACGCCGCCATCGGCGTCGTCGCCCGCAGCACCGACGGGCTCGGCGCGACCATGACCTACCTGCTGACCTACGCCGTCGGATCGCTGGCCGCGTTCGGCGTGGTCATCGCCGTCGAGCGCCGCCGCCGCGGCGAGGTGACGCTGGCCACGATCCGCGGGCTCGGCCGGACCTCGCCGCTGCTCGCGGGAATCCTCGCGCTGGCCCTGCTCTCGCTGGCCGGCATCCCGCTGACCGCCGGGTTCGTCGGGAAGCTCGAGGTGTTCCGGGCCGGCGTCGCCGCCGGGTGGACGTGGCTGGTCGTCATCGGCGTCCTCTCGAGCGTCGTCGCCGCCGGGTTCTACCTCCGCATCGCCGGCGTGATGTTCCTGGAGGAGGCGCCGGACGCCGCCCCGGCGACCGGGGACGCGGACGAGGACGGCGACGACGAGGATGCGCGCCTCCCGGTCCTCTCCACCGGGCTCTCGGCCGCGACGGCGCTGTCCGCCGCGCTGGTCCTCGTCGTCGGCCTGCAGCCGGCGCTGCTGCTCGAGCTCGCCGCGCAGGCGTCGGTGCTGGTCCGATGAGCGGGTCGCGCCCGGCGCGCCTCGCGGTGCCGGCGCCGGTGCTGGCCGAGCTCGACGCGAACGGGCTCGGCGTCACCGCGACGCTGGAGGCGGTCGAGGAGCGGCTGGCCGCTCAGGTCGCGTCGTCGCAGGCCTTCGTCGACCGCGCTGCCCGGTACCTGATCGACGCCGGCGGGAAGCGGTTCCGGCCGCTGCTGGTCGCGCTGACCGGACACCTCGGGGACGCGACACGGTCCGAGCTCGTCGACGCTGCCGCCATCGTCGAGCTGGTGCACCTCGCGACGCTGTACCACGATGACGTCATCGACGAGGCCGCCGCGCGGCGCGGGACCCCGAGCGCCAACGCCCGATGGGACAACACGGTCGCCATCCTGACCGGCGACTTCCTCTTCGCCCGGGCGTCCGAGCTGTCGGCCCGCCTCGGCGTCGAGGTGACCCGGATCATGGCCGACACGCTGGCGCGGCTCTGCGAGGGGCAGATCGGCGAGGTCCAGGCCTCGGCCGGGACGGTCCCCGCCGACGTGCCGCTGCTGCCCGCGACCCGCGCGCACTACCTCGAGGTCATCGCCGGGAAGACCGCGTCGCTGATCGAGACGTCCTGCCGGTACGGGGCGATGCTCAGCGGGGTCGAGCCCGACGGCGTCGAGGCGGCCGCCCGGTACGGGTTCGAGGTCGGGATGGCGTTCCAGCTCTCCGACGACCTCATCGACCTGCTGGCCCCGGCCGAGGTCTCGGGCAAGGTCCCCGGCACCGACCTGCGCGAGGGCGTGCGGACGCTGCCGGTGCTGTACGCGCTCGAGGACGAGGCGGCCGCCGGTGGCGACGAGCTGGCCGGCCTGCTCGCCGGTCCGCTCGGTGACGCGGAGGTCGACCGGGCGCTCGAGCTGCTGCGGGCGTCGAGCGGGCCGGACCGCGCCCGCGCCGAGGCGGGGGAGCGGGTCGACGCCGCGATCGCCCACCTCGCGCGGTTCGGGGACCGGCCGGTGGTGACCGCGCTCGAGCGGCTCGCGCGGTACGCGCTGGACCGGCTGGGCTGAGTGGCTCTCGACGACTTCGTCGGCCCCGGCTGGGCGGAGGTCCTCGCTCCGGTCGCCGATCGCATCGCAGAGCTCGGCGAGTTCCTCCGGTCCGAGCGCGCGGCGGGTCGGACGTTCGCGCCGGCGGGCGACCGGGTGTTCGCGGCGCTGGCGATGCCGTTCGACGCGGTCCGGGTCCTCGTCGTCGGTCAGGACCCGTACCCGACGCCGGGGCACGCGATCGGGCTGGCCTTCGCGGTGGACCGGGGCGTCCGGCCGCTGCCCCCGAGCCTCGCGAACATCCACGCCGAGTACGCGGCGGACCTCGGGCTGCCGGCACCGTCGCACGGGGACCTCTCGGCCTGGGTGGCGCAGGGGGTCCTGCTGCTGAACCGGTGCCTGACCGTCCGCCACGGTGCCCCCGGGTCGCACCGGGGGTGGGGCTGGGAGGAGGTCACGGACGCGGTCGTCGCCGGACTGCTGACCCGGGACCGGCCGCTCGTCGCGCTGCTCTGGGGTCGGGACGCACAGCGCCTCGCGCCTCGCCTGAGAGCCGGCGGGGCGGCGGTCCTCGAGGCGCCGCACCCGAGTCCGCTCTCGGCCCACCGGGGGTTCCTCGGGTCGCGGCCGTTCACGGGGGCGAACGCGGCGCTGGCCGCGGCCGGGGCGGCGCCGGTCGACTGGACGCTGCCGGCCTGACGGGCCGGAGGTCCGTCGCCGCGGACGGGCGAGAAGGGCCCCCGCACGGGCCGTCACGGCCCCCTTGCTACCCTCCCGCCGCACCGCGGCACCCGTGGCCGCGCGTCCGCCGTCACATCGAGGCGCCGTCCGGCGCGAGGACCGCGAGACCATGGGGAGGCCGGCGTGACCCTCGGGGGCCAGTACGGCACGGTCGCCGTGATGGTCGTGTTCGGGGCCGTCCTGTACGCGATCATCATGCTGCTGAACCGGCTGATGCGCCCCTCGGTCCCGTCGCCGCTGAAGCTGTCCACGTACGAGTGCGGGGTGGACGCGGTCGGCTCCGGCTGGTCGCAGATGAACATCCGGTACTACGTCTTCGCGTTCCTGTTCGTGATCTTCGACGTCGAGGCCATCTTCCTGTTCCCGTGGGCCGTCATCTTCGGCGACCTGACGTCCTCGACGACGCCGTCCGCGCTGTACGCCCTCGTCGCGATGTTCCTGTTCATCGCGACCCTGCTCGAGGGGCTGGCGTACGCCTGGCGCAAGGGGGTGCTCCGATGGGAGTGATGGACCAGGTCGAGCTCCCGAAGCCGATCAAGTACGTCTTCAACTGGGGCCGGAAGTACTCGCTGTGGTGCTTCAACTTCGGCCTCGCCTGCTGCGCCATCGAGTTCATCGCCGCCTCGACGTCGCGCCACGACTTCATCCGCCACGGCGTGATCCCGTTCGCGCACGGCCCGCGCCAGGCCGACCTCCTCGTCGTCTCGGGCACGCTGACCGACAAGATGGCTCCGGCCGTGAAGCGCCTGTACGACGAGATGCCCGAGCCGAAGTACGTCATCTCGTTCGGGTCCTGCTCGAACTGCGGCGGCCCGTACTGGGACTCGTACTCGGTCACGAAGGGCGTCGACCAGGTCATCCCCGTCGACGTGTACGTCCCCGGCTGCCCCCCGCGGCCCGAGGCGCTCCTCGACGGGATCATGCGGCTGCAGGACCGCATCCAGAACGAGTCGCTGCCCGAGCGCATCGCCGAGCGCCGCCGCGATCCGGCGAACGTCGGCGCCGAGGCGGGTCTCGCGCTCGACCCCCACGCCGTCCACACGGCCGCGCCGGTCCTCGGGCCGACGGGCGGTGACGCGTGAGCGTCCTCGCCCGCCGCGACCGTGCGCTGACCCCCGACGAGACCGAGGCGCTGCTGCGTGACCGCCTCGGTGACGGCATCGTCGGCGCGACGCTGGCGCACCGCACGTTCACGCTGCACGTCGCCCCTTCGGCCTGGGTCGAGGTCCACCGGCGCTGCCGGGACGAGGACCTCCTCGACATGGACCTGTTCGACTCGCTGTTCGGGGTCGACGCCGGTGACGACGGCTTCGACGTCGTGACCGTCCTGTACTCGACGTCCACCGGGAACCGGCTCTGCCTGCGCACGCGGTGCGAGGGCGGACGCGAGGCACCCGTCTGCCCCTCGGTCACCGACGTCTACCGCGGCGCGGACTGGATGGAACGCGAGACCTGGGACATGTACGGCATCGAGTTCCCCGGTCACCCGGGTCTCGAGCCGCGCATCCTCACCGTCGAGAACTTCGAGGGCTGGCCGCTCCGCAAGGACTTCCACCTCACCTCCCGGGTCGTCAAGCCCTGGCCGGGCGTGAAGGAGCCGGCGGAGCTCGACGAGGACGGCAACGTCATCGAGCGGGAGGCCGGCGTCGGCGACGCCCCCGGCCCCTACGCCCTTGACGAGGCGATGGCGAAGCAGGCGCTCGAGCGCCGCCGCGCCGCCGAGGAGGCCCTCGCGGCCGCCGCCGGGAACGCCGCCGCCGTCGAGGTCGGGGACGGCCCCGCCGCCGACGCGCCGACGTCCGAGCCGGAGGGCGACGCGTGAGCGACCTCGACACCCGCGAGCGGGTCCTGCAGGGCACGGCCCCCGGCGAGGGCCTGGCCATCGAGCTGATCGGCGATGGGGACCTCGTCACCGCCGACATGTCGCTCTCGATCGGCCCGGCGCACCCGGCGACCCACGGCGTGTTCCGCATCGTGTTCGAGATGGACGGCGAGCGCATCGTCCGGGCCCGGCCGGTCATCGGGTACATGCACCGCGGGTTCGAGAAGCTCGCCGAGCACCGCGACTACCGCCAGATCATGGCGCTGGTGAACCGCCACGACTGGCTGTCGGGCTTCGCGAACGAGCTCGGCGTGGCGCTGGCCGTCGAGCAGATGCTCGAGATGGAGGTCCCCGAGCGGGCGCAGTGGATCCGGATGCTCATGGCCGAGTGGAACCGGGTGCTGAACCACCTGATGTTCATCGGGTCGTACGCGCTCGAGCTCGGTGCCATCACCCCGATGTTCTACGCCTTCCGGGAACGCGAGGACATCCAGCACCTCCTCGAGGCCGCGACCGGTGGCCGGCTCCACTTCACCTACAACCAGGTCGGCGGCGTGAAGATCGACCTGCCCGCCGGGTTCCTCCGCGAGTCCGAGCGGCTCGTCGGCGTGATGCGCCAGCGGATGCCCGACTACTTCGACCTCGTCCACGGCAACGAGATCTTCCGCGGCCGGACGGTGAACGTGGGGCCGCTCCCGGTCGACGTCGCGACCTCCATCGGCGTGACCGGGCCGGCGCTCCAGGCGACGGGTCTCGCCGAGGACGCCCGCGTCACCGAGCCGTACCTGCAGTACGACAAGGTGGAGGTCGAGGTCCCCGTCGGCGCGAACGGCGACGCCTTCGACCGCTTCGACGTGCTGCTCCGTCGTATCGTCGCGTCGATCGACGTCATCGACCAGATCCACGGGCACATCGGGGCCGGGCCGGTCAACCAGAAGCTCCCGAAGATGGTGAAGGCCCCCGAGGGCTGGACCTACGTCCGGACCGAGAACCCGCTGGGGCAGCTCGGGTACTGGCTCGAGTCGGACGGTGGCCGGACCCCGTGGCGGCTGAAGATGCGCACCCCGTCGTTCTCGAACGTCCAGGCCATCCCGTACCTGGTCGAGGGCCAGCTGCTGGCCGACGCCATCTCGATCCTCGGCTCGGTGTTCTTCGTCGTCGGGGACATCGACCGATGAGCCTCCTCCTCGCGGGCGCCTACGCCCCGTCCGAGTCCCTCCTCGACTCGTTCGACGGGGTCCTCGTCCCGACCCTGCTGAAGATCGCGTTCATCACCGTGATGTTCCTGGTCGTCCCGCTGGTCGGCGGGTACCTCGAGCACAAGGGCATGGCGCGGCTGCAGGCCCGGCGCGGTCCGGTCGAGGCCGGCCCGGCCGGGTCGCTCCAGCTGGTCGCCGACGGAATCAAGTTCATCCAGAAGGAGGACATCATCCCGCGGGCGGCGGACCGGCGGGTCTTCGCGCTGGCCCCCGGGCTGGCGCTCGTCCCCACGCTGCTGACGTTCGCCGTCATCCCGCTGGGACCCGGCCTGTTCGCCCTCGACCTCGAGCTCGGCCTGTTCTACGCGCTGGCCATCTCGTCGGTCTCGGTGCTCGGCGTGATGATGGCCGGATGGGCAAGCGCCAACAAGTTCTCGCTGATCGGCGGCCTCCGCGCCGCCGCGCAGCTGATCGCGTACGAGCTGCCCCTGATCCTCGTCGCGGCCACGGTGGCGCTGCAGGCCGGGACGCTGTCGCTCGTCGGCATCGTCGAGGCCCAGCAGGCCTTCGAGGTGCCGGGGCTCGGCATCA
>JAFMLG010000009.1:0-9386 GCA_017852335.1 Actinomycetota bacterium
TGACACGGACGCGGCGGCCGCGGACGGCGCACCGGCGGCCGTCGCGGCCGCACCGACGGGCTGGGGCACCGCCCGCGCGACGGTCCTCGGTGCCCGCACGGTCCAGGAGCTGGCGTTCGGACCGGGCGAGGCGCGGTGGTGGCTCGTCTGGGTCACCCGGGTCCCGCAGGACCCCGCCGGTACCTTCGCGCTCGAGATCTCCGACGTGACCGTCCTCGGCCCCGGCTGACCCGGACGCGACCCGGCGGGACCGACCCCGACCGCCCCCGACGCTCCCCGACGCTCCCCCACGACGGAACGGGACCACCGTGACCGACGCCCACGACGTCATCATCCTCGGCTCGGGCCCGGCCGGCCTGACCGCCGCCGTCTACGCCGCCCGCGCGAACCTGAAGCCGCTCGTCGTCGAGGGCGTCGTCGAGGGCGGTCCGACCGGCGGCCAGCTGACGCTGACGACCGACGTCGAGAACTTCCCCGGGTTCCCCGAGGGGATCATGGGGCCCGAGCTCATCCTGAACATGCGGCAGCAGGCCGAGCGGTTCGGCACGACGTTCCTGACCGAGGACGTCACGGCGACGGCGCTCGACGCCCGCCCGTTCCGCCTCTCGACCGCGTCCGGGCAGGACCTGCACGCGCGGGCGCTGATCGTCGCGACCGGCGCGAAGCCGCGACGGCTCGACGTCCCCGGCGAGGACGCGCTGTGGGGCTCCGGCGTCTCGGCCTGCGCGACCTGCGACGGGTTCTTCTTCCGCGACAAGCACGTCGTCGTGGTCGGCGGCGGGGACTCGGCGATGGAGGAGGCGACGTTCCTGACCAAGTTCGCGTCGCGGGTCACGATCGTCCACCGCCGCGAGGAGTTCCGCGCCTCGGCGATCATGGTCGAGCGCGCGCAGCGGAACGACCGCATCGCCTTCGAGCTGAACGCCGCGGTCGTCGAGGTCCTCGGCGCCGACGGGACCGTGACCGGGCTGCTGCTCGAGGACACGGTCACCGGCGAGCGGCGCGAGCTGGCCTGCGACGGCATGTTCCTCGCGATCGGCCACATCCCGAACACGAGCCTGTTCGACGGGGCGCTCGACACCGACGGCGAGGGGTACCTCGTCGTCGACGAGCCCTCGACCCGCACCAACATCGAGGGCGTCTTCGCCTGCGGTGACGTGATGGACCACACCTACCGGCAGGCGATCACCGCCGCCGGGACCGGCTGCCGCGCGGCGATCGACGCCGAGCGGTGGCTCGCCGACCAGGACGACTGAGACCGCGCCGGGCGCGCCGCCCGGCCGATGGAGGAACCGCGATGCCCGCCACCCCCGTGACCGATGCCCAGTGGCCGACCGAGGTGCTCGAGTCGGACCTGCCCGTGCTCATCGACTTCTGGGCCGAGTGGTGCGGCCCGTGCCGGATGGTCAGCCCCATCGTCGACCAGTTGGCCGACGAGCACGGCGCGAAGCTGAGGGTCCTGAAGCTGAACGTCGACGAGAACCCCGCGACCGCCCGCGACTACGGGATCATGTCGATCCCGACGTTGCTGGTGATGAAGGGCGGCCAGGAGGCGAAGCGCATCGTCGGCGCGAAGGGCAAGGCCCAGCTCGAGGCCGACCTCGACGCGTTCCTGGCCTGACGCCGCGGCGCGGGACGGCGCGGGGCGACGTCGCGGCCGGCCGGCCCGGAGGAGGCGGCGGCCGCCGCGCCTAGCCTCGGGCGGATGGAGCCGATCTCGCTCGGGAGCATCGGGCCCGAGGTCGAGGACGTCCAGCGACGCCTGACCGGGCTCGGCCCGGCCGTCCCCGACCCCTGCGGCCCGGGCGGCGATCCCGTCGGTGAGTTCGGCCCGGCGACCGAGCGGGCGGTCCGGGCGCTCCAGCAGGCCCGCGACCTCCCGGCCGACGGCGTCGTCGACGACGAGACGTGGTCGGCGCTGGTCGCGGCCTCGTTCCGGCTCGGCGACCGGATGCTGTTCCTGACCCGGCCGATGCTCCGGGGCGACGACGTCCTCGAGCTGCAGCTGCGGCTGAACCGGCTCGGGTTCGACGCCGGGTTCACCGACGGCATCTTCGGGCCGCTGACCCGCGACGCCCTCCGGGCGTTCCAGTCCGAGACCGGGCTCGAGGACGACGGGATGCTCGGCCCGGCCAGCACCGACCTGCTGGCCCGGCTGCACCGGGACCATCACGCCGCGCCGGCGTTCGTCGCCCGCGAGCGCGCGCAGCTGCGCCGCCCCGCGCGCGCGAGCCTGGTCGGCGCGTCCGTCCTCATCGATCCCGCCAACGGCCCCGACGTCCCCGGTCACCGCGCGGCGGACGGCACGGTCGAGCACGAGCTGACGTGGGCGATCGCGTCGGGGATGGAGGGGCGGCTCACGGCGCTCGGCGCCCGCGTGCTGCTCAGCCGCGGACCCCGGACCTCCCCCTCGGCCGAGGAGCGGGCGGCGCTCGCGAACGAGGCCGAGGTCGAGGTGATCGTCTCGGTCGGGCTGAGCGGCGCCCCGTCGCCCCGGCACCGCGGCGCCTCCGCGGCGTACTTCGGCACGGCCGGTCAGGTCAGCGAACGGGGCCGGCACCTCGCCGACCTGCTGCTGGCCGCGGCGGTCGGGGCGCTCGGCGTCCCGGACTGCCGGGCCCACCCGTCGACCGTCTCGATCCTGCGCCGGTCGCGCGCCGTCGCGGCGCTCGTCGAGCCGGGGTTCCTCACGAACGCCGACGACGCCGCGCTGCTGGCCGACGCCGAGCGGCGCCGCGCGCTGTCCCACGCCCTGGCCGACGGGGTGGCCGCGTTCCTGACGGGGTCCGCGCCGCGGCCGTAGGCTGGACCGAGGTCCGGACCGGACCGTCTCCGCCGCCCCGCAGGTCCCCCGTGCGCCTCGACACCGACCCGTACCTCTCCCGCTACGCGGACCGGGCGCGCGACCTGGCCGCCAGCGAGATCCGGGCCCTGTTCGCCGTCGTGAACCGGCCCGAGATCGTGTCGTTCGCCGGCGGGATGCCGGACACCGCGGCGATGGACCTCGACGCCGTCGCCCAGCTGACGGCGGAGGTCGTGCGCGACCACGGGCACACGGCGCTGCAGTACGGCGGGGGGCAGGGCCGAGAGGAGCTCCGCGAGCAGCTCGTCGAGGTGATGGCCCGCGGCGGCGCACCGGCCACCCCCGACGAGCTGCTGGTCACCGTCGGCGGCCAGCAGGGCCTCGAGCTGGTCGCGAAGTGCTTCGTCGATCCCGGCGACGTCGTCCTCGCCGAGGGGCCGACGTACGTCGGCGGCGTCGGCGCGCTGTCCTCGCACCAGGCGGACCTGCGCCACGTCCCGATGGACGCCGAGGGGATGCGGACCGATCTCCTCGAGGAGGCGCTGGCCGCCCTGAAGCGCGAGGGTCGCCGCGCGAAGTACGTCTACACGATCCCGAACCACCAGAACCCGGGCGGCGTCTCGCTGAGCGAGGAGCGCCGGGTCCACCTCGCCGAGCTGGCGGAGGAGCACGACCTGCTGCTCCTCGAGGACGGCGCGTACTCGCTGCTCGACTTCGAGGGGCACGTCGGGACGTCGCTGCGGTCACTCGTGCCCGACCGGGTCGTCTACGTCGGGACGATGTCGAAGACGTTCGCGCCGGGCGTCCGGACCGGCTGGATCGCCGCACCGACGCCGGTCCGCGAGCGGCTGGTCGTGCTGCGCGAGGCCGCCGACCTCTGCCCGGGGAACCTGACGCAGCTGGTCGTCGAGCGGTGGCTCACGACCCAGCCGTGGGAGGCGCAGGTGAAGGAGTACCGCGCCCTGTACGCCGAGAAGGCGCGGACGATGCTGGACGCGCTCGAGGCCGAGATGCCGGCCGAGGTCGCCTGGACGCGGCCGTCCGGGGGGATGTTCGTCTGGCTGACGGTGCCGCGCGGCATCGACACCAGCGCGCTGCTCGCGAAGGCGATCGTGAACCGCGTCGCGTACGTCCCGGGCCGCGGCTTCTTCGGTGACGGGCAGGGCGGGGACGCGCTGCGGCTCTGCTTCTCGTACGCCTCCGTCGAGCGGATCCGCGAGGGCGTCGGTCGCCTGGCCGAGCTGCTGCAGGGCGAGCTGGCGCTGCTCCGGGACGTGTTCGGCGCCGACGCGCCCGAGCTGGCCGGACGGCGTGACGAGCCGGGCATCACCGGCGGCGGGCAGGGCGGGGGCGGCACCAGCCGCGACCCGGGTCCGGGATGGGGGGTCGCATGAGCACGTCACCGCACGTCGCCGTCCTGACCGGCGGGATGTCGCTCGAACGCGAGGTCAGCCTGCGGTCGGGGACGCGCATCGCGACCGCGCTGACCGAGGGCGGGCTGGCCGTCGAGCGCATCGACGTCGACCGGGACCTCGTCGCGCGGCTCGGTGCCGGCGGGTACGACCTCGCGGTGCTGGCGCTGCACGGCGCCGCCGGCGAGGACGGCACCGTCCAGTCCGTCCTCGACCTGCTCGGGCTGCCGTTCAGCGGCTCGGACGCGCTGGCCTCGGCGCTGGCCTGGAACAAGCCGATCGCGCAGGGCGTGTACGCCGCGGCCGGGGTGCGCGTACCCGACCGCATCGTCCTGAGCCAGCTGGCGTTCCGCGAGCTCGGCGCCAGCGCCGTCGTCGACCGGGTCGCCGAGACCCTCGGCCTGCCGCTCGTCGTGAAGCCCTCGACCGGCGGCTCGTCACTGGGACTGAGCGTCGTCACGACCGCCGCCGAGCTGCCGGCCGCGATCGTCGCCGCGCTCTCGTACGCCGAGGCGGCGCTGATCGAGCGGTTCGTCCCCGGGACCGAGGTCGCCGTGACCGTGCTGGACGGCCGGGCGCTGCCCGCGGTCGAGATCGTCCCGAAGGGCGACCGGTACGACTTCGCCGCGCGGTACACCGCCGGCCGGACCGACTTCCACGTCCCGGCCCGGCTGGACGAGGCGGCGGCCGCGGCCTGCGAGGCGGCGGCGCTGGCCGCCGGAGCGGCCGCCGGGGCGCGGCACCTGTACCGCGCGGATCTGATCGTCGACGCGGATGGCGCGCCGTGGCTGCTCGAGATCGACACCTGCCCCGGCATGACCGAGACCTCGCTGGCCCCGATGGCGGCCGAGGCGGCCGGCGTCGCGTTCCCCGATCTCTGCCGGACGCTGGTGGACCTCGCGGTGCGCGACCGCGCGGCCGCGTGAGCGGCGGCGGCCGGGGTCCGGTCCCGACGACGGTCGTCCTCGACGTCGGCGAGGTCCTCGTCGACGAGACGCGGGTCTTCGCGGTCTGGGCCGACCTGCTCGGCGTCTCGGCCGGGACGCTGGCGGCGGTGCTCGGCGCGGCGATCGTCGAGGGCGAGGACCACGTCGCCGCGTTCGCCCACGTCGCGCCGAACGTCGCCTGGGCCGAGCTCGAGGCCGAGCACGAGGCCCGGTACGGCGGCTTCGCCGAGGCCGACCTCTACCCCGACGTCCGGCCGGCGCTGGCCGCGATCCGGGACGCCGGGCTGCGCGTCGTGCTGGCCGGGAACCAGCCGGAGCGGCGCACCGCGCAGCTGCGCGCGCTCGATCTGCCCGTGGACGACGTCGTCACCTCCGACGAGCTCGGGGCCGAGAAGCCCTCGCCCGCCTTCTTCGCGGCCGTCCTCGCCCGCCTCGGCGATCCCGACCCGGCGACGGTCCTGTACGTCGGGGACCGGGTCGACAACGACGTGCTGCCCGCCCTCGAGGCCGGGATGCGGGTCTGCTGGGTGCGGCGCGGCCCGTGGGGGCAGCTGCAGGACCTGCCGGACGGGGTCGAGGCCGACCTCTCGCTCGAGGGGCTGGGCGAGCTGCCCGAGCTGCTCGTTGCATGGCGGGACGGCCGGTTCGACGATGCGACGGCGGACGGCGGTGCGGAGGTGTCCGCATGAGCGACGCGGGCAAGCGCGCGGCGGGCCGGGCCGCGGCCGAGCTGGTCGAGCCCGGCATGCGGCTCGGGTTCGGGACCGGCAGCACCGTCGAGCACTTCCTGGTCGCGCTGGCCGAGCGGGGGATCGACGTCGCCGGCGTCCCGACGTCCGAGGCGACGGCGCGGCGCTGCGCCGAGCTCGGGCTCGCGACGCTGCGTCCCGACGAGGTCGACGGGCTCGACCTCGCGGTCGACGGGGCGGACGAGCTGACCCGCGACCTGGCGCTGACCAAGGGCGGCGGTGGGGCGCTGCTGCGCGAGAAGGTCGTCGCGGCGATGGCGGCGCGGTTCGTCGTGATCGCGACGCCGGGGAAGGTCGTCGAGCGGCTCGGGGACACGTTCCCGATGCCGGTCGAGGTCGTGCCGTTCGCGGCGGCGCCCGTCCGGCGGGCGCTGGAGGCCGAGGGCTTCCTGGTCGACGGTCGGAACCACGGCGGGCGCGACGTCGAGACGGACAACGGCAACGTGCTGCTGGATGCGCGCATGCCGGGCGGCATCGAGGACCCGGCCGCGGTCGAGGCCCGGGTCGAGATGCTCCCCGGTGTCGTCGCGTCGGGCCTGTTCACCGACCTCGCCCACGAGGCGCTGCTCGGGGACGACGACGGCACCGTGACCGAGCTGCGGGTCGGCTGAACCGGAGGACGGACCGGTCCGGTCCGGACGACACGGCCGGCTCAGTCCTCGTCGAGGTCGCTGAGGTCCGTCGCGCGCCGGATCGCCTCGACGTCGAGGTCGGCGTCGTCGAGCACCCGCCGTCCCGCACCGCGGCGGGCCCGCTCGGGAGCGTCGGCCCCGAGGCCGTCGGCGATGACGCCGACGATGCGCTCGAGGTCGTCGACCGACCGGAACTCGACGGTGATGCGACCGCTCCGCGCGCCCATGGCGATGCGGACCCGGGCCTCGAGGGCGTCGGAGAGGTCGTCCTGCAGCTCGACCAGCCCCGGGATGGTCATGCGCGGGCGGCCGCCCTTCCGTGACCCACCGCCGCCGGTCCCGGCGTCCTCGCCGTCCGCCAGCGCGATGCGGACCGCCTCCTCGACGGCCCGGACGGACAGTCCCTCGGCGATGATGCGGTCGGCCATCCGGGTCTGCGCCGAGGCGCCGTCGAGCGCCAGCAGCGCCTTCGCGTGGCCGGAACTGATCAGCCCCGCCGCGACCCGGCGCTGCACGGCGGACGGCAGCGAGAGCAGTCGGATGGTGTTGCTGATCACGGGCCGTGAGCGGCCGAGCCGGCCGGCCAGCTCCTCCTGCGTGACGCCGAACTCCTCGAGGAGCTGCTGGTAGGCGGCGGCCTCCTCCAGCGGGTTCAGCTGGACCCGGTGGATGTTCTCGACCAGGGCCTCCTTCAGGAGGTCCGCGTCCTCGGTCGTGCGCACGATGGCGGGGACGGTCGCGAGCCCGGCGACGAGCGCGGCGCGGAGCCGTCGCTCACCCGCGACCAGCTCGAAGCGGTCGTCGGCGCCGGCGATCGGGCGGACGACCAGCGGCTGGAGCATCCCGACGTCGAGGAGGCTGGTCGCGAGCTGGTCGATCTCCTCCTCGTCGAACACCTCCCGCGGCTGCCGGGGGTTGCGCTCGATGCGGGTCGGGTCGGCCTCGACGAGGTAGGCGCCGGACCCGACGAGCGCCGCCGGAGCGGGAGCCGGCGGCGCGCCGGGCGCAGCGGTCGGCGCGGTGGTCGGCGCGGCCGCGGCGGGCGCTGCGACCGGCACGTCCGCCTCCGCCGGCGCCGGAGCGGCCGGCGCGTCGGGGCGCGCCGGCGCGGCGGCGTCGGGGATCAGCGCGCCGAGGCCCCGCCCCAGCCCGCCGCGGCGGCTGCTCATGCGGCACCTCCGGAGGGGCGCGGCGACGCCTCGGCGGCCAGGCCGAGCCGTGTCAGCAGCTCGTCGGCGAGCGAGCGGTACGCGTCGGCGCCCCTGCTCTCGGGGTCGAAGACGGTGATGGGCTGTGCGAAGCTCGGAGCCTCGGAGAGCCGGACGGTGCGCGGGATCACGGTCTCGAACGCGCGGCCCGCGAAGTAGCCGCGGACGTCGTCGACGACCTGCTGCGCGAGGCGGGTGCGCGAATCGAACATCGTCAGGGCCACGCCGCCGATCGCGAGGCCGGGGTTCAGGTTCTTCTCCACGAGGCCGATGGTCCGGAGCAGCCCGGTCAGCCCCTCGAGCGCGTAGTACTCGCACTGGACGGGGACGAGCAGCTGGTCGGCGGCGACGAACGCGTTGATCGTGAGCAGTCCCAGCGACGGCGGGCAGTCGACGAGGACGACCTGGTAACGGTCGCGCACCCCGGCGAGACCGTTCACGAGCGCACGCTCGCGAGCCATCGCGCTGACGAGCTCGACCTCGGCGCTCGCGAGCTCGAGCGACGCGGGGAGCACGTCGAGGTGCTCGATGGCGGTCGCACGGATCGCGTCGGCCGCCGGGGTGCCGTCGACGATGACGTCGACCATGCTCGGCTCGCCGTCGCCGACGCGGATGTCGAGGCCGGTGCTGGCGTTGCCCTGCGGGTCGAGGTCCGCGACGAGGACGCGCAGTCCGCGCTCGGCCAGCGCCGCGCCGATCGAGACGGTCGTGGTGGTCTTGCCGACGCCGCCCTTCTGGTTCGCGACGGCGATGACGGTCGCGGCCGGCGGCGTCGCGGTGCGCGCGGGTGGGGCGTCGTACCCCGGCACGTGCTCGGTCGCGTCCACCCTGCGTCCCCCGTCCGCGCGGTCGTCGCTGTCGCGGCGACGGAGCCCTGCCGGCCCGACGACACGCGCGTCGCCGGACGATAGCGCGGCCCGGGAGGCCCCGGTCAGGCCGATCCGGGGGTCGGTCCGGAGGTCGTGATGGGGCCGCCCGTGCGTTCCAGGACGACGACGCGGGGGTCCTCCTCGGGGAGATCGTTCGGGGTGGCCCTGAGGACGAGTCCGGACCGCCTCATTGTTGATGTGGACTCAGTAACCTCCTCCGCCCATCGCTCGCCCTTGATCGCATGGATCTGTCCGCCCAGGGCCAGGAACGGCGCGCAGAGCTCGATGAGACGCGGCAGCCGCGCGACCGCCCGAGCGGTGACGACCATGAAGGCCCGGGCGAGTTCACCTGTCGCCAGCTCCTCGGCCCGACCGTTGTGGACGCGGATGCGGAGCCCGAGCTCGGAGCCGACCGCCGCCAGGAAGTCGGCCTTCTTCGTCGTCGCCTCGAGGAGATGGACCTCGACGTCCGGACGGACGATCGCGATGACGATGCCGGGCAGTCCACCACCCGATCCGACATCGAGCACCGCCGACGTGTCGGGCAGTCGCTCGGCGAACCGCACGCTCTCCGGGATGTGTCGCGATTCGAGTTCCTGAAGGCCGGCCCTGGACAGCAGGTTGTGCGGCGACGCCCGAACCAGATCGGCATAGGCCGCCAGGCTCGGACCGGGGTCGGATCCGCGATGTTCCACGTGGAACGCTCCTGAAACCGCCGAATTCGGGCCTTTTCGGGCATTCTAGCCGCAGTCCGCGTGTGATGCCC
>JAFMLG010000009.1:9639-39181 GCA_017852335.1 Actinomycetota bacterium
CGAACCCTGTGCACGCCGACGATCCGGTTGTCCACAGTTCGGCCCGGTCTTCCACAGTCTGCTGGGGATGAGGGATCGACGGCCTCGCCGACGAGCCGCTTCGCTGGACATCGAGCTGCGCCACCACCGTGGGCATCGACCGGGCACAGACCCCTCGAGGCACCGGAACACCGCCACTCACGTACAACACCCATGGAACTACGGCACTGACACTCATTCCCGATCGTCGCTCACCACCGCCCGCGACCGGATGGGCCCGGACCGGGACTCGGAGACGGGCCCGGAACGGCGACGGGGCGGCGCCGGTCGCCCGGACGCCGCCCCGTCGCACGGGTGGGAGCGGAGCTCAGTCGTCCTCGTCGAGGACGATCTCGATGCGACGGGCGGGCTCGCGGCCGTGGCTGCGGCTGACGACGCCCTCGTGCGACGCGACCCGCTGGTGGATCAGGCGCCGCTCGATCGAGTCCATGGGCTCGAGCCGCTGGGGCTCCCCGGTGTCCAGGACCTCCTGGATGGCCTCGTCCGCCCGCTCGTACAGCTTCTCCATCCGCCGGGCGCGGTACCCGTCGACGTCGACCAGCACCCGCGAACGCCGCTCGAACCGGCGCTGCATCGCCGTGCGGACCAGATCCTGCACGGCCTCGAGCGTCTGCCCGCGGCGCCCGATCAGGACGCCCTCACCGACGCCGACGATCTCGACCTCGGCATGCGCCTCCTGGACGTGGATGCGGAGGTCGCCCGGCAGGTCCATCGCGTCGAGCAGCCCCTCCAGCAGATCCGCGGCGGCCTCGGCCTCCTCGTCCAGCTCCTCCGGGGTCACGGTCCGCGGCGCGTCGCCGTCCCCGTCGTCCGAGGGCGGACGACTCCGGTCCCGGCCGGCCGGCGCACGCGCCGGCGCGACGTCCTCGGCCACGACCTCCTCGGCGTGCTCGTCCTCGTCGGACGGCACGACCGGCGCGACCTCGACCGTCCGGAGATCAAGGTCCACGACCTCGCGGTCACGGACCGGTTCCCCGTCCAGGGTCACGCGGACGTCCAACCGGTCCGCCTCGACGTCGAGTGCCGCCGCCAGTCCGTCCCGGAGGGACGCCGTGAACGCGTCACCGCCGGACGCACCGCCGCGGTCACCTCGGACGCGGGCGCCCCCTCGGGCGCCGCCCCGTCCACCACCTCGTGCTGCTGCCATCCTGCGTCCTCCTCGCGGCCCACGGCCGCCGTGGTCGTCCGCGCGTTCAGCGCTTCCCGCGGGAACCGCCGCGGCGGGGGAGTCGATCGGGGCGCTTCGGGGCCGACGGCCGCTCCGTGGGCGCACCCGACGACGAACCAGAAGAATCCTCTACACCACTGCCGGGTCCACCGGACGACGCCGGGTCCCTGCGGCCCGAGGTCGCGCCGGGCGAGCGCCGTCCGCCCTCGACCCCGCCACCGGAGCCGCCCGACCCGCCCGAGCCACCCGACCCGCCGCCCGACCCTGCGGGCTTCGCCCCGACGTCGCCGTCGCCCCGCGTCTCGCGGAGGATGATCGCCTGCTGCGCGATCTGCCAGGCGTTGGTCGTGACCCAGTACAGCAGGATGCCCAGCGGGAACTGGAACGAGATCGCGCCGAGGAACAGCGGCATCACGTACAGCAGCACCTTCTGCTGCTGGGCCATCGGGTTGTCGGCCATGGTCGCGGCGTTGCGGGCCATCATCTGCTTCTGCGACCAGAACATCGTCCCGGACATGACCGCGATGAGCAGCCAGCCCGGCCAGCCCGCGGCGCTGACGAGCTTCTCGAGCCCGCCCTCGGTCGCCCCGGTGATGAAGTAGAACGGCGCGCCCTGCAGGGCCGTCTCGCCCTGCAGCGTCCAGAACAGCGCGATGAAGATCGGCGCCTGGGCCAGCAGCGGCAGGCAGCTGGCCGCGGGGTTGGCGTTCTCCCGCTGGTACAGCGCCATCATCTCCTCGTTCATCTTCTGGCGGCGCTGGCGGTACGTCTCGGGGTCCCGTCGCATCAGGTCCCGGTCGACCTTGTACTTCTGCTGCAGCGCCTTGAGCTGCGGCTGCAGCGCCTGCATCGCCTTCATCGACCGCGTCTGCTTGATCGCGAGCGGCAGCAGCAGGATGCGGACGAGCAGCGTCAGCACGACGATCGACCACCCCCACGAGGCGCCACCGAACACCGGCTCGAGGCCGTCGTGGATCAGGCCCAGCAGCGCCGAGAAGGCGTCGAGGACCGGGCTGAAGAACTCCCTCATCGTGGGCTCCTGACGGCGGACGGGACGTGATCGGACGGGATCCGGGCCGGGGGGACGTGGTCGACCCCGCCGGGGTTCCAGGGGTGGCAGCGGCCGAGCCGGCGCGCCGCCAGCCACGTCCCGCGGGCGGGCCCGTGGACGCGGACGGCCTCGACCGCGTAGGTCGAGCAGGACGGGTGGAACCGGCACCGCGGCTGGCGCAGCGCGACGGTGGCCCGCCACAGGTGCACGGGGGCGAGGACCAGGGCGGTGGCGACGCGGCGAGCCGCGTCGGTCGGCCGACTCACGCCCCCACCACCAGGGCGTCGAGGGCCCGCGCGTGGTCCTCGAGCTCGCCGCGGACGGCCGGCATCGCGGCGTCGGCGCAGGCGGGCCGGGCGACGAGGACGAGGTCCAGGCCGTCGGCCCAGGGGCGGCCCGCCGCGGCGGCCCGGAGCAGCCGCTTGGCGCGGTTGCGGCGCACGGCGTTCCCGACCTTCCGGGAGGCCACGACGGTCATCCTGGCCGGGCCGGCGGCCGGCTCGCGCCGACGGGCGTGGAGGGCCAGGAGGGAGCCGGCGCGGTGGCGGCCGCGGCGGAGCGTCGCGACGACGTCGGCCGACCGGCGCAGGCGCGCGGGACCCGTCACGCGCTGAGCTTGCCCCGACCCTTCCGGCGCCGTCCACGCAGGATCGCCCGGCCGGCGCGCGTCCGCATGCGGGCCCGGAAGCCGTGCTTGCGGGCGCGGCGGCGGCGGTTCGGCTGGTAGGTGCGCTTCACGGCTCGGACCTCCGGCGCGGGTGCGCGCCGTCGTGAGGGGGGACGTCGTCGGTGGGCGGTGCCGGGACGGCGGTGCCACGGGGGCCGGGGACGTCGCGGGACGGCCGGACGCTACCCCCGTCCCCCCACCCCGGCAACCGGCGCCCGACCCGACCCCGGCCCTCCACCCGGCCCGACGCCCGACCGCCCCGCGCGCCGACCGCGCCCGCGACCCGCCACCGGTTGCGGGTCGCGTCGCGGCGGTGTTAGCGTCGCCGATCCGCCACCCGCACGGTGCGCGTCCGCGGTCCGCAGTCCTTCCCCGCCGCGACGCCGCCACCGACGGGACCACGCGCCGGCCGCCTCGCGGACGTCCGGTCGCCGGCGGACTTCCCCACCGCGACGCTCGGCCGTGCGACCGCACGGGTGGGCGACGGCATGCCCGACGGCGGCCGGAACGACGGGCGCAGCACGACCACCGAGGGACGACGGCCGCGGGCAGGGCGGTACGGGGGAGGATGAGCGGCATGACCGACGACGCACCCGCCGCGGCAGCGGCCGGGGACGGGGTCACCGACCCGGCCGCGCTGTGGCGCGACGCCCTGGCGATGGTGCTCCCCGTCGTGGACTCCCCGATGCAGCGCCGGTGGCTGGCCGGGACCGAACCGGTCGGGTACGACGCCGGCACGCTCGTCATCGCGAGCCCCCACGCCTTCGCCCGGGACTGGCTCGAGCGGGCGGTCGGTGACCCGCTCCGGGACGCCCTGGCCGAGGTCGCCGGCGGCCCGATCGCGCTGGTCATCACCGTCCGGACCGCCCCGGCCGAGGACGACGCCGCGGAGCCGGCACCGGCCGCCCAGGACGCCGCGTCGGACCTCGAGGACCTGGTCGCGCACGCCCGTGCGGCCCGGGCCGAGGTGATGGCCGGCGCGCTGGCCGAGCACGACCCGCTCGCCGCCCTCGACCACCGGACGAACCCGCTGTACGACGTCCTGCCCGACCCCGCGGACGCCGCGCAGCCGACCGGTGACGGTCCCCTCGAGGCGCCGGGCCGCCCGGCCGGTCCGACCGTCGCGCATCCCGAGCCGCCCCCGGCCCGGCTGCGCACCGAGGACCTCGAACCCGACACCCGCCTGAACCCGCGGTACAGCTTCGACGACTTCGTCATCGGGTCCTCGAACCGCTTCGCCCACGCCGCGGCGGTCGCGGTCAGCGAGTCGCCGGCGAAGTCCTACAACCCGCTGTTCGTGTACGGCGGCGCCGGCCTCGGCAAGACCCACCTGCTGCACGCGATCGGCCACTACGCCAAGAAGCTGTACCCGCGGCTCCTGGTCCGGTACGTCACGACCGAGCAGTTCACCAACGAGTTCATCAACGCCATCCGTGACGACCGCATCGGCGCGTTCCAGCGCACCTACCGGATGACCGACGTGCTCCTCGTGGACGACGTCCAGTTCCTGCAGTCGAAGGAGCGGACCCAGGAGGAGTTCTTCCACACCTTCAACGCGCTGCACAACGCCGAGAAGCAGATCGTCCTCTCGAGCGACCGACCCCCGAAGGCGATCTCGGCGCTCGAGGAGCGGCTGCGCTCGCGCTTCGAGTGGGGGCTGATGACCGACATCCAGCCGCCCGACCTCGAGACGCGCATCGCGATCCTCCGCAAGAAGGCCGAGTCCGACCGTCTCGGCGTGCCCCACGAGGTCCTCGAGGTCATCGCGACCCGGGTCGCGTCGAACATCCGTGAGCTCGAGGGCGCGCTCATCCGCGTCAGCGCCTTCGCGAGCCTCCAGCGCAAGTCGGCCGACACGCAGATGGCCGAGTACGTGCTGAAGGACCTGTTCCCCGACGGCCGCGACCGCATCATCTCGGTCCAGGACATCATCGACGAGGTCGCCGCCTACTACTCGCTGACCGCCGAGGAGCTCTGCTCGGCGTCGCGCAGCCGGCAGCTGGTCAACGCCCGCCAGATCGCGATGTACCTGACCCGCGAGCTGACGGACCTGTCGCTGCCGCGCATCGGCCGGGCGTTCGGGAACCGCGACCACTCGACGGTGATGCACGCGACGCAGAAGATCGCCGGGCTGATGACCGAGCGCCGCGCCGTCTACGACCAGGTGCAGGAGCTGACGAACCGGGTCACCTCGCAGTCTCGGACCCGGCGATGAGCCCCCTCGCACCGACGGCCGCGCGTGTGGACGGGCTGCGGACGACGACGGCCCGGACCGGGACGGCTGTGGACGGCGTGGCCGTGGACCGTCGGACTGGGGATGACGGGACCCGTCGTCCCCGGTCCGTCCTCACCCGCATCACGCCGCTGACCTGCGAGGATGGCCGTCGTCCACGGTTCCCACAGACCCTACGACGACCACGGATCGGATACTCCAGAGACCACGGAACCATCGGGGCTGGGGAGATGGGGAGAACGCCATGAAGCTCACGGTCCCGCGCCAGGACCTCGCCGACGCCGTCGCCTGGGCGACCCGCGTCGCCGGCGGCCGCGCGCAGCTGCCGGCGTTGACCGGCGTGCTGCTCGAGGCGGCCGACGGCCGGCTGGTCATGCGCGCCACCGACCTCGAGGTCACCGCCGAGGTCGGCGTCGACGCCCGCATCGAGGCGCCCGGAACGGCGCTGCTCGCGGCCCGGCTGCTGGCGCAGCTGGTCGCCCGGCTGCCCGACGGCGACGTGACCCTGGCCGACGACGGCGAGCGCGTCCGCATCGAGTGCGGCCGGGCGAAGTTCCGCGTCCGGCGCATCCCGGCCGAGGACTTCCCGACGCCGCCGGCCCTGACCGCCGAGGCGATCGAGGGCAGCGTGAAGGCGCACGCGTTCTCGCGCCTCGTCACCCAGGTCGGTCGTGCCGCCGCCGCCGGCGAGGACGCTCGCGCCGTGCTGACCGGCGTGAACCTCGAGGCGGCCGACGGGCGGCTGACCGCCGCCGCGACCGACACGTACCGCCTGGCCGCCCGGTCGGTCGCGTTCGAGAGGGCCGTCGAGGGTGCGGCGATCGTGCCGGCACGGGCGCTGGCCGAGGTCGACAAGGCCATCGCGGCCGGCGGCGGCGCGGACGTCACGGTCGTGCTCGACGCCGGGCAGGCCCAGTTCCGCGTCGGCGAGAGGACGCTGACGACCCGCCTGGTCGAGGGGCCGTTCCCGAACTACCGCTCGCTGCTGCCGGACGCCTCCGAGGTCACCGTCGTCGTAGAGCGGGCCCCGCTGGCCGAGGCGCTGCAGCGCGCCCAGGTCGTCGCGTCGGCCGCGGCGAACACGCCGGTGCAGCTGAGCTTCAGCGAGGGCGGCCTCGAGTTGGCCGTCCAGAACACCGAGGCCGGCGACGCGTCCGAGCAGCTGCCGGCCGAGGTCGAGGGCGGGCCGCTCGAGATCGCGTTCAACCCGCGGTACCTCCAGGACGGGCTCGAGGCCGCCGGGACCGAGCGGATCCGGTTCGAGCTGCGCGACGGCCTGCGGGCCGCCGTCATCCGACCGGTCGCGCCCGACGGCGAGGACGCCGACGACCTGACCTACCTGCTGATGCCGATGCGGGTCAGCTGAGGACGGTGCGCGTCCGGCGCGTCGAGCTCGAGGGGTTCCGGTCGTACGGGCGGGCCGCGCTCGACCTGCCGCCCGGCGTGACCGTCCTGGTCGGACCCAACGGGCAGGGCAAGACCAACGTCGTCGAGGCCCTGCACCGCGTCGCCACCGGCACCTCGCACCGGGTCGCCGCTGACGGGCCACTGGTCCGCGACGGCGACGCCGAGGCGCTCGTCCACGTCCACGTCACCACCGACGAGGGCCGCGAGCGCCGCGTCGACCTGCGGCTCGGACCCGGCGGTACGCGGGCGAAGGTCGACGGCACCGCGGTCCGCCGCGCCACCGAGGCCGTCGGGGTGCTCCGCGTCGTGATGTTCGCCCCCGAGGACCTCGGGCTCGTCCGTGGGGATCCGTCCGAGCGGCGCCGGTGGCTCGACACGGTGCTCGGGCAGCGCCGCGCCGTGTACGCCGCGACCCTCGCCGAGTACGAGCGGACGCTGCGCCAACGCAACGCGCTGCTGCGCGACCTCCGCGGACGCGGCGACCGGGCCGGGTCGGCCGGGTCGGCCGGGACGCTCGCGGCGTGGTCGCAGCAGCTCGTCGTCCACGGCGCGCCGCTCATCGCGGCCCGCCTCGCCGCCGTCGCCGCGCTGCGCGACCCCGTCGCCGCCGCGCACCGGTCACTGACGGGGTCGGACGTGCCGGTCGCGCTCTCGCACCGCAGCGACGTCGACCTACCCGACGCCGACGCCGACCCGGACGTCGCCGACGTGGCGGCGCGGCTGACGACCGCCCTCGACGCGGTCCACGACGAGGAGCTGCGCCGTGGCCAGACCCTGGTCGGACCGCACCGCGACGACGTGCTGATCGAGCTCGACGGCCGGCCCGCCCGGACGACGGCGTCGCAGGGCGAGGCTTGGTCCGTGGCGCTGGCGCTTCGCATCGGATCCGCCGAGCTGCTGGCGCAGGCGGGGGACCGGCCGGTGCTGCTCCTCGACGACGTGTTCAGCGAACTGGACGACGTCCGGCGCGGGCGGGTCGCGGCGCTCTGCGCCGGGTTCGACCAGGTCGTCGTCACCGCCGCCGTCGACGCCGACGTGCCGCTCGACGGGCCCCGGGTCGACGTCCGGCGCGACGACGCCGGCTCCCACCTGACCCCACGGGTCGCGGCGTGAGCCCCGCCCCCCGCCCGGTGCGCCCGTGAGCCCCCGCGACCTGCCCCGTGGGCGTCGGCGTCGGCCCACCGGCGGTGGTCCGGCCGGTCGCGGCACCCGCCGTCCGGACGGCGCCGGGCACTGGCGCCGGAGCGACGAGGACGGCTGGGACCTCGAGGACGAGGACGACGCGTCCCGCACCACCCGCGTGCCCGCGCCGACCCCCGTCGGTGCCGAGCTCGGACGGCTCCTCGGCCGGCCCGGCTGGTCCGAGCGCATCGGGGTCGCCCGGCTGGCCTCGGCCTGGGAGGACGTCGTCGGGCCGGACCTCGCCGCCCACTGCGAACCGGTCCGGATCGCCGGGCGGGTCCTGACCGTCCGCGCCGCGAGCGGCACGTGGGCGACGCAGCTGCGGTGGTTCACGGTGCAGCTGGCCGAGCGGGCGCAGGACCTGCTGGGCCCGGGCAGCGTCACCGAGGTCCGGCTGGTCGTCGGGCCGCTCGGCTCGGGCGACCCCGGTCGGCCGGACCCGCGTGGGCCGGACCCGCGGCACACTGGCGGCGATGCCGACCCGGGTCCCGGCCCGGACTCCGGTCCCGGCCCCGATCAGGGGCCGACCGACGAGCCCCCAGGAGCCCGCCCGTGAACGCGATCCCCGTCGCGGTCGCCGACCGGTTCCTCGGCCTGCTCGCCCTCATCGCCCTCGTCGCCACGCTGGCCGCCGTCGGGATGCTCGTGACGCGCCGCGTCCCGTCCTGGGCGCCGCGGGCCGCGCTGCCGGCCGCCGCCACGATCGCCGTCGTCACGACCCTCGGGTCGCTGTACTACTCGGAGGTCGCCGGCTACCCGCCCTGCGTGCTGTGCTGGTACCAGCGCATCGCGATCTACCCGCAGGTCGTGATTCTCGGCGTCGCCGCCTGGCGGCGCGACACGCGGGTCTGGATGACGTCCGTGCCGCTCGCCGCCATCGGCGTCGCGGTCTCGGCCTGGCACGTCGCCGTCGAACGCAACCTGGCGCTGGCCGGCCCCTGCGACCCGGACAACCCCTGCGCGATCCGGTGGGTCGAGGAGTTCGGGTTCCTGACCATCCCGACGATGGCCCTGATCGCCGGGCTCGCGATCGTCGCCCTTACCCTGCTGGCCCGGCGCACCGCGGACGTCCGCGCCGCCGGTACGGACCGCCCCTCCGAGAGGACCCCCGCATGAGCGCCGCGAAGCCCGCCGCGAACCGCGGCCGCACCGTCATCCTCGCCGTCGTCGGCCTCGCGGTCGTCGCGGCCGTCGGCGCGATCGCCGTGCTCAGCGTCGAGGAGCAGGCCAGCGTCAAGGACCTCGAGGACATCGCCGGGCCGGTCGAGGTCGTCGGCGACCCGCTGCCGCCGCTCGGATCGGACGGCTCGGCCGACCCGCTCGAGGGCCAGGGCGTCCCGACGCCGACGGCGACGGCACGGACGATGGCCGACGACGAGGTCGTCCTCGGCGGGGACGCCGGCGTCGGACAGGTGCTGGTGATGCTGGCCCACTGGTGCCCGGTCTGTCAGCAGGAGGTCCCGCTGCTGACCGAGTACGTCGCGGCGAACGGCGTGCCGGCCGGGGTCGAGCTGGTCGCGGTGATGACCGGGCTGGACCCGGGCCGACCGAACTGGCCGCCGGACGAGTGGCTCGAGCGCGAGGGCCTCAACGCGACCGTCGTGCGTGACAGTGCCGAGGGCACCCTGATGCGGACCTTCGGCGTCAACGCCTACCCGGCCTGGGTCGCGATCGCCCCGGACGGGACGCTCGTCGGCCGCCGCACGGGCCTGCTGGACGACGCCTCCATCGCCGCGCTGCTGGAGTCCGCCGCCGGCTGAGACGCGGTGGGTTGAGACGCGGAGTCCCCTGACCCCGCCCCCCAGCGCCCCCCAGCACCCCGCGACCCCCTGACCGCCACCCCCCCAGCGGAGCGGCCCCCACGTCGTCCACAGGGGCGCTCAGGGGCCGTGGTGAGGGGTGCCCCGCGATAGACTGGTGGACAGACGCAGAGGCCGCGGACGGACCCGTCCGGGACCCGCAGCTCCCGCACGAGAGGTCCCCGGTTGTCCCCTGCCGCCGACGCCGCGAAGCCGGCCGACGCCCGCGCCGCGATGCCGTCCGCGAAGCCCGCCGCGACGTACGACGCGACCAGCATCACCGTCCTCGAGGGTCTCGAGGCGGTCCGCCGCCGGCCCGGCATGTACATCGGCACGACCGGGTCCCGCGGCCTCCACCACCTCGTCTGGGAGGTCGTCGACAACTCGGTCGACGAGGCGCTCGCCGGCCGGTGCTCCCGCATCATCGTGACGCTCCGGGCCGACGGCGGCGTCACCGTCACCGACGACGGCTCGGGCATCCCCGTCACCGAGCATCCGCGCGAGGGCCGCAGCGCCCTCGAGGTCGTGATGACGGTGCTGCATGCCGGCGGCAAGTTCGACTCGCAGGCCTACGCGGTCTCGGGCGGCCTTCACGGCGTCGGCATCAGCGTCGTGAACGCGCTCTCGACCCGGCTCGAGGCCGAGGTCCACCGCGACGGCGGCGTGCACCGCCAGGCCTACGCCCGCGGCGTGCCCGAGGGGCCGGTGGTCCGCACCGGCGACGCCGAGGACACCGGCACGACCGTCACGTTCTGGCCCGACCCCGAGGTGTTCACCGAGGGCGTGGTCCTCGACGCCGGCACGATCGCCCGGCGGCTGCGCGACACGGCGTTCCTCAACGCCGGTCTGGTCCTCGACCTCGTCGACGAGCGCGAGGAGGCGCTGGGCGACGACGCGCCGCCGCCGGCCGAGGGCGGGCTCGGCGACGACGACCGCTTCGCCCCGCGCCGCTGGACGTTCCACGCGCCTGAGGGTCTGCGCGACTTCGTCGACCACCTGCGCACGACGCGCGCCCGCACGGGCCTCCACCCGGTGATCACGATGCGCGCCGAGGAGGAGGGGCCGAAGGGGGCCCAGTCGCTCGAGATCGCCCTGCAGTGGATCGACGACTACACCGATGCGATCCTCTCGTTCGCGAACACCATCTCGACCCACGAGGGCGGCACCCACGAGGAGGGGTTCCGCACCGCCCTGACCTCGGCCGTGAACCGCTGGGCGAAGGACCGCGGGCTGCTCCGGTCGAAGGAGATCGAGGCGCTGACCGGCGACGACCTGCGTTCCGGCCTGGTCGCCATCGTCTCGGTGAAGGTCGGCGACCCCCAGTTCGAGGGCCAGACGAAGACGAAGCTCGGGAACACCGAGGTGAAGTCGTTCGTCCAGACCACCGTGTACGCGCGGCTCTCCGAGTGGTTCGAGGAGCACCCCACCGAGGGGCGGCTCATCGTCCAGAAGGCCGAGGCCGAGGCACAGGCCCGCATCGCGGCCCGGAAGGCCCGCGACCTCACGCGCCGGAAGTCACTGCTCGAGTCGACGTCGCTGCCGGGCAAGCTCGCCGACTGCCAGTCCCGCGACCCCGCTGAGTGCGAGCTGTACATCGTCGAGGGCGACAGCGCCGGCGGCAGCGCGAAGATGGCCCGCGACCGCCGCACCCAGGCGATCCTCCCGATCCGCGGCAAGATCATCAACGTCGAGAAGGCCCGGCTGCCGAAGGTGCTCGCGAACACCGAGGTCCAGGCGCTGATCACCGCGATGGGGACCGGATTCGCCGACGACTTCGACGTCGCGAAGGCCCGGTACCACAAGCTGGTGCTGATGGCCGACGCCGACGTCGACGGCGCGCACATCCGGACCCTGCTGCTGACCTTCCTGTTCCGGCACATGAAGCCGCTGATCGAGGCCGGGTACGTCTACCTCGCCCAGCCGCCGCTCTACCAGGTGACGCACCCCAGCCGGAAGAAGCAGGTGCGGTACGCGTTCTCGGACGCCGAGCGCGACGCGCTCCTCGCCGAGCTGCCCGACGACCGCCGCGCAGACGTCCAGCGGTTCAAGGGCCTCGGCGAGATGGACGCCGAGCAGCTCTGGGACACGACGATGGATCCGGCCCGCCGCACGCTGAAGCTGGTCCGGCTCGAGGACGCCCGTGCCGCCGAGGAGATGTTCTCGGTCCTGATGGGCGACGACGTCGAGGCCCGCCGCAACTTCATCCAGGCCAACGCGCGCAGCGCGACGATCGACGTCTGAGGTCCCGATGAGCGACGAGCAGCCGGTCGACGGCGTGGACGCTGGCGAGGGCGCGGGTGCCCCGGAGGACGCGGTCGCGGCGGTGGCGACGGGGGGGATCGAGCCCGTCGTCATCGAGGACGAGATGCGGGCCTCGTACCTCGACTACGCAATGTCGGTCATCGTCGGCCGGGCGCTGCCCGACGTCCGCGACGGCCTGAAGCCGGTCCACCGCCGCATCCTGCACTCGATGGACGAGACGGGCCTGCGGCCCGACCGGCCGTACCGCAAGTGCGCGTCCGCCGTCGGCGACGTCATGAAGAAGTACCACCCGCACGGGGACAGCGCGATCTACGACGCGCTGGTCCGCATGGGGCAGGACTTCTCGATCCGGTACCTGCTGATCGACGGGCATGGGAACTTCGGCTCGATCGACGGCGACCCGCCGGCCGCGATGCGCTACACCGAGTCGCGCCTGTCCCGCCTGGCGATGGAGCTGCTGCGGGACCTCGACGAGGAGACCGTCGACCTCGTCCCGAACTACGACGGGTACGAGCAGGAGCCGGTCGTCCTCCCGGCGCGGTTCCCGAACCTGCTGGCGAACGGCTCGACCGGCATCGCCGTCGGGATGGCGACGAACATTCCGCCGCACAACCTCGGCGAGCTGATCGACGCCACCGTCGCGCTGATCGACGACCCGTCGCTGACCGCCCTGGACCTGATGCGGTTCCTCCCCGCCCCCGACTTCCCGACCGGCGGGCTGATCCTCGGGACCCGCGGCGTGACCGAGGCGTACACGACCGGCCGCGGGTCCATCCGCGTCCGCGCTGTCTGCACCGTCGAGGAGCCGCGCCGCGCCGGCGACCGCCACCGCATCGTCGTGACCGAGCTGCCGTACATGGTGAACAAGGCGGCGCTGCTCCAGAAGATGGCCGAGCTGGTCAACGCCCGCACCGTCACCGGTATCGCGGACCTCCGCGACGAGTCGTCCCGTGAGGGCATGCGCGTCGTCATCGACCTGAAGCGCGACGCGAACGCCCAGGTCGTCCTGAACCAGCTGTACAAGCACACGCAGCTCCAGGACAGTTTCGGCGTGCACCTGCTGGCGCTGGTCGACGGGGTGCCGCGGACGCTGACGCTGGACGCGGCGCTGCGCCACTACGTCGACCACCAGGTCGAGGTGGTCTCGCGCCGGACCGCCCACCGGCTGCGCAGGGCCCGCGACCGGGCCCACGTCCTCGAGGGGCTCCTCGTCGCGCTCGAGCACCTCGACGAGGTCATCGCCCTGATCCGTGGCTCCGCCTCGGCCGAGACCGCCCGGACCGGGCTGATGGAGCGGTTCGCCCTGACCGAGGTCCAGGCCCAGGCCATCCTCGACATGCAGCTGCGCCGGCTCGCCGCGCTCGAGCGGCAGCGCATCCAGGACGAGCACGCCGAGCTGGTCGCCCTGATCGCCGACCTCGAGGCGATCCTCGCCGACCCGGCCCGCGTCCGGGCCATCATCAAGGACGAGCTGACCGAGGTCCGCGAGCGGTTCGCCGACGCCCGCCGCACGCAGGTCGTCCCCGACGAGGGCGAGGTCAGCGTCGAGGACCTCATCCCCGCCGCCGAGGTCGTCGTCACGCTGTCGCGCGCCGGGTACGTGAAGCGCACCCCCGTCGACGCGTTCCGCACGCAGCGCCGCGGCGGCCGCGGCGTGCGCGGGGCCGAGATGAAGGAGGACGACGTCGTCGCGACCCTCCTGACCTGCTCGACCCACGACACCCTGCTGGTGTTCACGTCGCGCGGGCGGGCGCACCGCATCAAGGCCCACCGCATCCCGGAGAAGTCCCGTTCCGCGAAGGGCGTGTACGTCGCGAACGTGCCGGGGCTGGCGCTCGACCAGGACGAGACGGTCGCCGCGATCCTCCCCGTCGGGTCCCTGTCCGAGGACGGCTACCTCGTGTTCGCGACCCGGCAGGGGACCGTGAAGCGCACGGCCCTGTCCGAGTTCGACTCGCCGCGCAGCGTCCTGATCGCGCTGAAGCTCAACGAGGGCGACGAGCTGATCGGCGTCGTGCGCACGACCGGCACCGACGACCTGCTGCTGGTGTCCCGCCGCGGCCAGGCCATCCGGTTCCACGAGGACGACGCCCGGGCGATGGGTCGCACCGCCGCCGGCGTCCGCGGCATCCGCCTGGACGAGGGCGACGAGCTGCTCGCGATGTCCCAGGCCCGCGACGACGACTTCCTGCTGGTCGTGACCGACCGCGGGTACGGGAAGCGCACCCCCGTCTCGGCGTACCCGACCCAGCACCGTGGCGGCCGGGGCGTGCTGACCGCGAAGCTGGTCGAGGCCCGCGGGTACGTCGCCGGTGCGCTGGTCGTGCCCTACGAGGCCGAGGTGCTGCTGGTAACCGACGCCGGCGTCGTCATCCGGATGGACCTGGCCGACGTGCGGCCCATGGGCCGGGCCACGCAGGGCGTTGCGCTGATGCGCGCCGACGACGAGTCGCGCGTGGTCGGCGTGGCGAGGGTCGAGGAGCCGGACGAGGCGGGCGCTGACGACGGTGCGGCCGAGGTCGCGCCGGACGCCGGCGAGTAGCGTTCCCCGGGCGCGAGGAGGCAGGGCATGGCACGCCGGCGGATGGTGCTCCGGACCATCGACCCGTTCAGCGTGCTCAAGTTCGGCGCCGTCGCGAACCTCGCCATCGCCGCCATCGGCGTGCTGGCCGGGACGTTCGTCATTCGGGCGGTCGTCGGCGCCGGCCTCGTCGAGCAGGTCTGCGGCATCGCGGAGGACGTCGGGTTCCTGACCTGCGACCTCGACCCCGGCCGGTGGACCCGGCAGCTGCTGCTGCTGGGGCTGGTCTGGGCGGTGCTCCAGACGGTGCTGGGCGTGCTGCTGGCCGTCCTCTACAACCTGATCGCCGGGATCACCGGCGGGATCGCCGTGAAGATGGACGTCGAGGGCCCGGTCGGCGGCCGGCCGGTGGCACCCGGCGGCGCGTTCGGCGGGGCGGGCAGTGGAGGCGGTGCGCCGGAGGTCGTCGCGCGGCCCGGGCCGGCGCCGGCCGACGCCGAGACGACGACCGTCGACCAGGTCGACGCGATCGAGGCGGTCGTGCCGCCGCGGACGCCGCAGGCCCCGCGGACGCCGCGCGGTGGTGCCGGCGGTCGCGGCAAGCTGTTCGGGGGCGACGGGACGCGCTGAGGGCGGGGCTGCGAACCGGGGACGGGCGCCGGGGTCGGGCTCGGCGGGCCGCGGCTACGCTCCCGCCTCCGCCCCCGGCCGGTCCCGCTCGTCACGGACCGATCCGAGGTGCACGGGCCAGTAGCTCAGCCTGGTTAGAGCGCACCCCTGATAAGGGTGAGGTCGGAGGTTCAAGTCCTCCCTGGCCCACGCGACCCGCGGTCCCAGCGTCCGCCCGCGGGTCCCCGGAGGGGCACATGGCACGCGAGGAGGCCGAGGAGCGCCGCGGCGGCGGGTTCCTGCGCCGGGTCGTCGGACTCGCCACGGTGGCCGGAGCGGTCGCCCTGTGGCGTCAGCGCCAGCAGCGCCGCGAGGACGACGAGGACCTCTGGGGCGAACCCGAGGAGCGGTGAGGCTCTCGCGCTGACCCTCGACGGTCCCGGCGTCCGCGACACCGGTGGAACAACACACGTGGGGTTCTCCACACTCCCCACAGGTTGTCCACAGGACGGGCCCGGAGCGGGCCACGGGTCCGGCGGGCCTCGGTCCTACCTGACCGCAGCGGCCGTCACCCCTCCCCGCGCCGCAGGGCGCGCCGGGAGGCCCGCTGCACGGCCAGACGCGCATCGACCTCGTCGCGGGTCGGGGCGCCGCCGCCCCGGTCGGCCGGCACCCACCACGACCCCGGAGGTGCCCCCTCGTCGTCGATGCAGGCGTCGACCAGCGCCCCGATGCGACGGATGAGGTGGGCCGTCTCGGCCCGGGTCGTGCCGTCCCCCGGCATCCAGGGCGCCCCGTACCGGACGTCGATCGGGATCCCGCGGCCCGGCCAGGCCCGCGGCCGCCACTTGGTCAGCAGCCGCTGCGAGCCCCAGACCCCGACGGGGACGATCGGCGCGCCGGTGGCACGGGCCAGCCGCACGGCGCCGCTGCGACCCCGCGCCGGCCGGAACGACGGATCGATGGTGCCCTCGGGGTGCAGGCCGACCAGCTCGCCGGCCTCGAGGTGCCGCTGCGCGGCGGCCAGGGTCCGGGCCGGGTCGCGGTGCTCCTCGACGGGGACGACGCCGAGCGCCCGCAGCGCCGGGCCGAGCACCGGCCCGTCGAACAGGTCCCCGCGGGCGAGGTACCGGACTTCACGCCGCGGCCGGGGCGGGCCGAGCATCACGAACGCGAAGTCGAGGTACCCGACGTGGTTCGCGGCGAGAATCGCCGGACCGTCGGTCGGCAGGTTCGCGAGGCCGGTGACGCGGAGGTCCAGACCGAGGACCCGGAACCCGGCCTCGAAGGCCCGGGAGGCGACGGCGTAGCTGGCGCCCATCCGAGCCTCCGCGCGCGGTTAGTTCGTCCCGAGCCTACGGCCGTCGTCGAGTGCGCCCCGAGACGGGGCCGCTCATCGGCCTACGCTGCGGCTGCGGACAGGCGCGGTCGGGATCGGCTCGCGACCGCATCGGGGCCGTGGTGAGCGACGGAGGGCCGACGTCGGACCTGCGGCTCGCGTGGGTCCGGTTCCTCGGCGAGCGAGGCGTCGACGCCGAGTCGTTGTTGGCCGCACTTCCGGGCCACGCCGACCGCGGCGCCGACGTCCGGGCTCTGATCACGACCTACGTCGACGAGGGACCGGTGGCGGTCGAGCTGGTCGCTCCGCACATCCGTCGCGGGATGCGCATCCTCGAGGTCGGGAGCGGGATCGGGCTCGTCAGCCGTTTCCTGGCGACGCTCGGCCATGATGTGGTCGCGACCGAGCCGTCCTCCGACGGCTTCCCCCTGATGCGTGACGCCGAGGAGGCCGTCGACCGTGCCTGTGGTCCGGTCGAAGGTCCGGGATCCCTGAGCCGCCTCGGACTCGGGGTCGACGACCTCGACCCCGACGCACTCGGCCGTTTCGACCTCGTCTTTTCGTCGAACGTCCTCGAGCACCTCCCCGATCCGGGTCGCGCACTCGTGCACCTCCACCGGTTCGTCGCCGACGGTGGGATCCAGACCCACGTCTGTCCGAACTACGCCTTCCCGTTCGATCCTCACATCAGCCGGCCGCTCCTGCCTCTCGCCCCCCACATGACCCGAATTGTGCTCCCGCGGCGGCTGCGTGAGGATCCCGCGTTCCGCACCGTCAACTTCGTGACGGCCGGGCGTCTCCGTCGCGCGGCGCGCGCCGCTGGTCTGGAGCTCGAGTTCGACCGCGGACTCCTCGCGGCGGCGTTCGACCGCTTCGCGACGGATCCGACCTTCGCCGCCCGGCACGCAGGGCTCGGTCCGATTGTCCGGATCATGCGAGCGACGGGGGTCGATCGACTCGTCCGTGCCGTTCCCCCATCCCTGGCATCGCCGATGCGATTCACCGTTCGGGGACCCGCTCGGGCGTAGCCTGCCAGCCTCACCGGAGAGAGTGATCGATGGGCCGTCTGACCTTCTTCTACGGGACGATGAACTGCGGGAAGTCGACGCTGGCCCTGCAGATCGCCCACAACGCCCGGTCGGCCGGGAAGCACTGCGTGCTCTTCACGAAGCACGACCGGGGCGGGTCGACGATCTCGTCGCGGATCGGCCTCGAGCAGCCGGCGGTCATCGTCCACGACGGGTTCGACCTGCACGCCTACGTCGGGTCGGTGATGGCGACGGGCAACCCGGTCGACGTGATCATCTGTGACGAGGCGCAGTTCTACGCCCCCGAGCAGGTCGAGCAGCTGGCCCGCCTGGCGGACGAGTCGGATCTCGAGGTGCAGTGCTTCGGGCTGCTCTCGGACTTCACGACGTCGCTCTTCCCGGGGTCGCGGCGGCTGCTCGAGCTGGCGGATCGGCGCGAGGAACTGCAGGTGGAGGCCCGGTGCTGGTGCGGTGAACGGGGGCTGCTGAACGCTCGGACCGTCGACGGGGCGATCCAGCGCGAGGGTGAGCAGGTCGTCGTCGGGGATGTGGACGGGGGGCACGTCGCGTACGAGGTGCTGTGCCGGCGCCACCACCGCGAGGGGGTTACGGGGGCGACGGCGGACCGGACGCCCGAACAGACTCCCGGCACCCGCTGAGCGATGGACCGGCTCCACCACCGCGCGCCGTGAGGCGGTTCAGCGAGCATCGAGCCGTGGACGAAGATGGACGACCCAGTCGGTCCTGAGTGGCAGCCAACCCCTGCGTGACCACGCGCGCTGCGGCGGGATGTTGTCGGACTGCGTGGCGATCCTGACGTGCGACGACCCGTGCCGGGACGCCCAGACCTCGACACCGTCGAGGATGCCGGCGTACACGCCTCTTCCCCGGGCCCGTCGGGCGACGCCCGCCAGGTCGACGACGGCCGTTCCGTCGTCGTGGACGGCCACTGCGGCGAAGCCGACCGGTTCCGATTCATCCCATACGAGGAATGCGGCATCGTCGAGGCCGACGTGCGCCTGCGCCCACTCGGCGTAGCCCGCCGCCACCGCGCCGCCCCTGACACCGAGTCCTCGGGACATGTGATTCCGGTAGCCCTCGAAGGCGTCCTGCACGAGCCCTTCGTACTCCGTACTCCACTCCGACGCAGCGGTCAGGCCGTCGTGACCCGATCGCGCCGGCCCCTCCCAGGTCACCCTCACCTCCATGACATCGACGTCGACCCCCACGGACGCGAGTTCCCGGGGGAGGAGGACTCCATCGGTGGGGATGACGGCGACGACGAGGTCGAACTCCGCGAGGCCGGTGAGCGCCGCGGCCGGATCCTCCCCGGGGTGCATCACCAACCGGGCGATCCGAAGACCGAACCGACGACTCTCGACCGCCGAGGGGACCAGCATCAGTAGTCTCCTCGGGTCGACGGAGCCGCGCGGATGGCAGCGGCAAGTTACAGCGTCCGAGGGAGTCACTGCATGGTCCATCCCGGACGAGCGGGCGGGGCGGGAGTGACCGTCGTCGTCCCGGTCTTCGGATCCTCGTCGACGCTCCCGGACCTCGTGCGCCGGATCCACGGCGCTCTGGGCGGCCGCGAACACGAGGTCGTGCTCGTCGATGACGGCAGCGTGGGTCCGACCTGGAGCACCGTCGGGGCGCTCGCGCTCTCCGACCCGTCCGTCCGAGGTCTCCGACTCGGGCGTAATGCGGGCCAGCATGCTGCGCTTCTTGCCGGCATCCGGGCGGCCCGCTTCGATGTCGTCGTGACCCTCGACGATGACCTTCAGAACCCACCGGAGGAGATCCCCCGCCTCCTCGCTGCACTCGACGCGAAGGACGTCGACCTGGTGTACGGATTCCGCGGCGTGCAGGCGGGACCGCGGTGGCGCAGAGCGGCCGGCGACCTCGCCCGCTGGACGGTCGGGCGACTCGCCGGACTGGACCTTCAGCACCTCTCGCCCTTCCGTGCGTTCCGGACGCGACTCCGTGATGGAGCCGAGGCCGCGATTGGTCCACGGGTCGTTCTCGACGCGGTCCTCCAGTGGGGGACGGACCGGGTCGGTCACGTCGACGTCGAGCATCACGCCCGGCAGGACGGCCGCTCCGGGTACGGGATCCGTCGGCTCGTCGCGTTCGCTCTGGACATGATGACTGGATACTCGACGCGACCTCTGCGCGCGACCACATGGCTCGGGTTCACGAGCGCGCTGTTCGGAATGGGAGTCCTGACGTTCGTCGTCGGCCGATACTTCCTCGTCGACGGCAGCAGCGTGCCCGGTTTCCCGTTCCTCGCCGCGACGATCGCCCTCTTCGCCGGAGCACAACTGGTCGCGCTGGGCGTCATCGGCGAGTACCTCGCCCGCATGCACGTCCGGCTGCTCGGGCAGCCGACGTACGTGATCGCCGAGACGGTCGGGGGGGAGGCCGAGGGACCCGCGGCTCGAGCCGGCGTTCCGGACCCGGTCGAATGAGCGGGCCTCCGATTCCGTTCAATCGCGCGGAGGTGAGCGCGGCGGATCTCGCCCGGGCGGCGGAGGCGGTCTCGGCGGGGCACATCTCGGGCGGAGGTCCGGCGACGCGTGAGGCCGAACAACTCCTCGTCGAGCTCCACGACGGGGCGCGGACGCTGCTGACGACCTCCTGCACACACGCCCTCGAACTCGCCGCGCTGCTCACGGAGCCGGAACCGGGCGCGGAGGTCATCGTCCCCGCCTACACCTTCGTCTCCTCGGCTGCGGCGTTCCTGCTGCACGGCCTGACCCCCGTGTTCGTCGACGTGCGCGACGACACGCTGAATCTCGACGTCGACGCGGTCGAGGCGGCCATCACCCCGCGGACACGGGCCATCTGCGCGGTCCACTACGCGGGGGTGGGGGCCGACCCGGACCGCCTCGAGGCTCTCGCCGCCCGGCACGGACTGATCCTCGTCGAGGACAACGCCCACGGCCTGGGCGGGACCTGGGACGGACGGCGCCTCGGCACGTTCGGGGCGGCGTCGACGCTCAGCTTCCATGAGACCAAGAACATCACCTGCGGCGAGGGCGGCGCGCTGGTCGTGAACGACGCCGCACTCGTCGAGCGGGCCGAGATCCTGCGTGAGAAGGGCACCGACCGCGCCCGCTTCTTCCGGGGGCAGGTCGACAAGTACACGTGGGTCGACGTCGGGTCGTCGTGGGTCATGTCCGACCTGCTCGCGGCGATCCTCGTCGGCCAGATGGGCCGCCTCGATGCGATCCAGGCCCGTCGGCATGCGCTCTGGGACCGGTACGCCGCCGGACTCGCGGGCTGGGCGGCCGCCCGAGGCGTCCGGCTGCCCGTGATCCCCGCTGAGGCCGGCCACACGGCGCACATGTTCCAGTTGTGGATGCCCGATCTCGCGACGCGGACACAGTTCATCGACCACCTGCGCGGCGCCGGCATCATGGCGGTCTTCCACTACCAGCCGCTCCACCTCTCGGATGTGGGCCGTCGACTCGGGGGTCGCCCGGGCCAGTTCCCGGTCACCGAGGACGCCGGGGACACGCTGGTCCGGCTGCCGCTGTTCGTGGGGCTGACCGAGGCGGATCAGGCGCGGGTCATCGACCGAATCCTCGAGTTCTGAGGAACCTCGCCCTCACCCCAGCCCCAGCGGATCCTCCGGGTCCACGCCCGGCATGAACGGCACGCCCCGGGTCACGTCAGTCAGGCGGTAGATCAGGCCCAGCCAGTTGTTGAACAGCGCCCGGCCGGTGTCGGTCCAGGTCGTGTCGACCATCGCGGCAAGTTCCGCCTCCGGGAACGCCGGTAGCGACGCCTTGTCCGTCCCCCCCTCCCGCGCCCGCACCACCGCCTCGACGTGGTCGTGGACCCGCCGGGCCGCCTCGGGCGAGAGGTACTGCTCGGGCGTCGGGGGGATCGCGTCGAGCTCGCCGGCGGCGTACCGGTCGAGCTCGCGCCGGTACTCCTTGAGCAGGCTGACCGCGTCGTACTCCGGGTGGCCCTGGAGGTAGACGGTCCGGATGCCGTCGGCGCTGGTCGCGAGGTGCAGGTCCCCCTCGAGGCTCTCGACGAGCACGCGCAGGCCGGCGTCGCGGGCCTGCGCGCCGGTGACCTCGTGCCACCGCGAGTGGGGCACGTCGAACCGGGTGTTGGTCCCGCGCAGCAGCGGGTGGGTCGGCTCGACCGCCCGGTGGACGTAGACGCCCCACCGCTTCGCCGCGAGCCGCCGCCGGCGCACGCCGTGGAACCGCTCCAGCAGCGCGTGCGTCGCGAGGCACGAACACAGCGTCGAGGTGACGTGCTCCTGTGCCCAGGCCATCACCTCGGCGAGGGGCTCGTAGAACGGCTCGTCGGCCAGCGCGACACCGGTGACGTTCGCCCCGGTGACGATCAAGCCGTCGAGCCCGTCGCGCTGCAGGTCCTCGAACCGCTCGTAGTGGGCGTCGAGGTAGGCCTGCGCCTCGGGGCCGCGGGGTAGGCCGGGGACGGTGAACGGGTGGACGTACAGCTGGACGATCTGGTTGGCGCTGCCGACCAGGCGCATGAACTGCTGCTCGGTGGCGCGCAGCGCCTTGTCGGGCATCAGGTTGAGCAGTCCGATGTGCAGCTCGCGGATGTCCTGGTGGAGCGCCTCGTCGAGGCCGAGGATCTGCTCGCCCTGCGCGCGCAGCTCGCCGAAGCTCGGCAGCGACGAATGGGCGACGATGGGCATCGGAGGTCCTCGCTGCCGTGCGGTCCCGGTCGGGCTCCCGGCCCCGGTCGGCGCGCCCGCGGTGGACCCGAGGGGATTCGAACCCCTGACCCCCTGCATGCAAGGCAGGTGCTCTGCCGGGCTGAGCTACGGGCCCCGGACGCGGGCGCCCGGAGGCGGCGAGGGTAGGCGGCGGGCGGCGTGGTCCCCCGCCTGCCGGCAGCCCGCCTACTGGTAGTCGATCCAGTCGGAAGGCGGCACCGACTGCGCGATGCGGCGGCGGTACCGGTAGACGAGCGGGTGGTGGACGTCCCCCATCAGGTGGCTCCAGGGGACGGGATACCGGGACGGGCGGCCGTCGTAGACGAGTCCGGCGCGTTCCTTCGGGACCCGGGCGGGTTCACGTGCCAGCGCGTCGCGGAGGGCATCGACCCGCCGTTCGACCTCGGACAGCCATGACTCGGTGAACTCGGTGCCGGTTCGGTAGATGAACGCGCCGTTCCCGATCAGTGAGCGGTGGCGCAGCTGGAGCCACCGGTAGTGCCACCACGCGCGCCGGGTCGGCTGGAGGTCCCACTTCCTCCGCAGTTCGAGCCCCAGCGACGCCACGCCGCTCCGGTTCGTCTCGGGGTAGCCGGATCCCAGGAGCCGCTCGTCCGCGTCGAGCTCCTCGAAGGCGGGGACCCAGGAGCCGGTGGTCGGCTTGACGTCCGAGTAGCCGCCACCGTGGTGGTGCAGGAGGTAGGCCCGCAGGTAGTCGGAGCGATGATTCTCGGAGAGCAGGTCGAAGGCGTCGGAGAGCGGCCGCTCCGGCACGAGCCACTCAGCCAGGTTCTCGTCCGTGACGAGCACGACCTCGACGCCCGACTCCGCCTGGAGCCCTCCAAGGCCGCGGCGACGGTTGGCGTTCATGGGTGGACCGGCCCAGAACACGAAGATGCGACGAGGCACACCCATCGCGCGGCTCCCCCGACCTCGTCCTTCGACCGTACCCAGCGCCGAGGCGATCCCGCGGTCCGCCCACCGGGACCGGTAGCGTCCCGGTCGAGAACGAGGCCCCATGACCACCCGTGACGCCGTCATCGTCGCCGCCGTCCGCACGCCGGTCGGCCGCGGGAAGCCCGGTGGTGCCCTCGCCGGCCACCATCCGGTCGATCTGCTCGCCGCGGTCCTGCGGGCCATCGTCGATCGGACGGGCCTCGACCCGGCCGAGGTCGACGACGTCATCGTCGGATGCGTGTCCCAGGCTGGCCAGCAGACCTTCAACGTCGCCCGCAACGGGGTCCTCGCCGCCGGGTTCCCCGAGTCCGTCCCCGCGACCACGGTCGATCGCCAGTGCGGGTCGTCGCAGCAGGCGCTGCACTTCGCGGCGCAGGGGGTGCTGGCCGGCGCCTACGACGTCGCGATCGCCGCCGGTGTCGAGTCGATGTCCCGCGTCCCGATGGGCTCGTCGCTGTCCGGCCAGGACCCGTTCGGTCCGGCCGTGGCCGACCGCTACGCGCCGGGCCTCGTCCCGCAGGGCATCTCGGCCGAGCTGATCGCCGCCCGGTGGGACCTCGACCGCGAGGTCCTCGACGCCTACAGCGCCGAGTCCCACCGCCGCGCCGACGCCGCCTGGACCGACGGCCGCACCGGCGCGGACGTCGTCCCGCTGCCGGTCGACCGCGGCGAGGGTCCGACCGGCGAGACGCTCCACCGCGACGATGGCATCCGGCCCGGTACCACCGTCGCGTCGCTCGGCGCGCTGCGGCCGGCGTTCCAGCATGACAGCTGGGACCAGCGGTTCCCCGGCCTCCGCTGGGTGATCCACGCCGGCAACGCCTCGCAGCTCTCCGACGGCGCATCGGCGCTGCTGGTGATGGACCGTGACCGGGCCGAGGCGCTCGGCCTCGCGCCGCGCGCGCGGGTCCACGCGATGACCGTCGTCGGTGACGACCCGATCCTGATGCTGACCGGCGTCATCCCCGCCACTCACCGGGTGCTCGACCGTGCCGGCATGACGCTCGGCGACGTCGACGCCTTCGAGGTGAACGAGGCGTTCGCGCCGGTCGTGCTGGCCTGGCAGCGCGAGACGGGCGTCGACCTCGACCACGTCAACGTCCACGGCGGCGCCATCGCGAACGGGCATCCGCTCGGCGCGTCGGGGGCGAAGCTGACGGGGACGCTGCTGGACGTGCTGGAGCACACCGGCGGCCGGTTCGGACTGCAGACGATGTGCGAGGGCGGCGGGATGGCGAACGCCACGATCCTCGAGCGGCTCGCGTGAACGCGACGCGTATCTGGATCCACGCGTGAGCGCCCGGCGCTGGGTCCTGCTGGCCGCGGCGCCGCTGGCGGTCATCACCGGGCTGGCGTTCGGATGGCGGTGGGTGCTGGCGCCGCTGCTGGGCCTCGCGTTCCTCACCTGGTCGATCGCGTCGCTGCGGGCACTGGTCCAGGACGCGAAGGACGACACCGGGCTGCCCGCGGTCGAGGACGGGCCAGAGCGGACCGTGTTCTCCTGCCCCGAGTGCGGCACCGAAGTGCTGCTGCTGCACCGCGGCACGTCGCGGGCGCCGTCGCACTGCGGGCAGCGGATGACCGCCCGGACCGAGCTCCTCCGCTGAGCGCCGACGCCGAGCTGGACCGGCTGCTCCGGGACCTCGACGCGGCCCGGGCCGCCGCGCGCGACCGCGTCGAGGCGACGCTGCGGGGGGCCACGCCGTCGGATCCGCCGGCCTTCGACGACGCGACGCCTCGGCCGGTCACCCTCGCACCGGGCCCATCCGATGGCGCGACGCCCGCGCGCACCGGACGGACTGCGCCCGCCGTGCTCCGTCGGCTCCGGGGCCTCGCTCGTCCGGTCGCGGCACTCGTCCTCACGGCCGCGGCGGTCCTCGGCGGGTGGCTGCTCCTCCTCGAGCCGGCGCTCGGGTCACGGCCGGTCCTGGTCCGCGACGAGGCGATGTCCCCGTCGCTGCGGACCGGGGACGTCGCGCTGGCCGTCCGGCCGGACGGGCCGCTCGGTGCCGGGACGATCGTCGCGGTCCGCCGCGAAGGGCGGGTCGAGGCGACCCGGGTCATCGGCCGCGAGGAGGTCCCCGTCGAGGCCGGCGCCGACGCCCGCGCCGCGGCCGGCCTGCTGGTCCGGGCCGACGGCGAGCCGCTCGAGGTCGTCCACGTCGTCCCGCTCGACGACGTCCTCGGCGAGGTCGGTGCTGCCGTGCCGCGCGTCGGGCTGCCGGTCGTCCTGCTCCGCGACCCCGCGACGTCACCGCTCGGCACGGGGGTGGTCGTGGTGGTGCTCGCGCTGACGGGAATCGGCGCGGTCGAGCTCGCCCGTGAGCGCCGCCGGCGGAGGGAGTAGCCTCGCCGAACCGGCCGTCGGAGCGTCAGGTGGGGCAGGAACGCGACGAGCAGTCGGCTCTGGGGGACGAGTTCGACGAGATCCGCGCCAGGGTCGACGACATCCGCCGTGCGGCGCAGCAGCGCATCGAGGAGCTCCGCGACCCCACGGGCCTGGACGTGCGGCTCCCGCCGCGCCCCGGGAGCGGGCCATCGGCGCGACCCGAGCCCGAGCCCGACCCCGACCCCGGCCGTCCGGCCGGCGGGACCGCGTCCGGCGTCCGGCCGTCGGACGGACCGACCCCGCCGCGCGTCCCCGACCGCCCGGCGCCGCCCGTCACGGCCCCGGGTCCTGGGCCGGTGGTGCCGGTCGACCGCGATGCAGGCTCGGCCCCCCGACCATCGGTGGTCCCAGCGCCGGAGGATCCGCCGGTGGCCGCACCTCGGCCGGCGTCGGCGGATCCTCCGGCGGACGACGACACCGCACCGGAGGAGTCGCCCGCCACGCCCGGCCGGACGATCCCGGTCGAGGACCTCCCGCCCCCGGGGGCCGGGTGGGACGAACCGCTCGCCGGGACGACCGACCTCGAGGACCGCGGCGGCCTCCGACCCGGGGGCGGGACCGGCGGACGGACCTGGTCGCTCGGACTCCGTGAGGGGATCGAGCGCATCGCGTCGACGCGGAGCATCACCGTGCTGCTGTGGCAGGTCGCCAGCGTGGTGCTGCTCGTCGCGGCCGTCGTCTGGGCCGTCTGGTTCCCGCTCGCCGCCGGAGCGGGATCGCAGGCCCTCGTCGTCGCCGACGGTCGCATGAGCCCGACCGCGAACCGTGGCGACGTCGTAATCGTCGCGCCGTCACCCGACCTGCCGTACCCGCTCGACGCGGTCATCGCGTTCGACGCCGACGGTGTCCTCGTCGTCGAGCGGGTCGTCGAGGAGCTGGTCTCCGACGCCGGCCGGGTGCTGGTCACGCGCGCGGACGCCGTCACCGTCGGGCCGAGCCGTCGGGTCGATCCCGCCGACGTCGTCGGCTCGGTCCGGAGGGTCCACCGCGTCGTCGGGTTCCCGGCGCTGTGGTTCGACGAGCCGGGCTCGATCCCGTGGCAGGTGCTGCTGATCCTGCTGCTGGTCTCGAGCGCCGTCGGGACCGCGTCGCTGGTCGTGCGGGCCGAGCTGCGCCGTCAGGACCGGCTGCTGGTCAGCGCCATCGCATCAGGAGACCGAACCCCGCGGCGACGCTGACGATCCCGACGACCAGCGCCCAGTTCGCGCCGAGGCCGGGCAGGTCGCGCAGCAGGTCCGCGACGGCCGGCAGGTTCCCGAGGAGCAGCACGACCGCGCCCCCGCCGACCAAGCCGACCCCGGTCGGGCCGACCCACGGCGCCGACGGCTCGGGCCGCTTCTCGGGGGCGCGCTGACGCTGCGGCTTCACGCGCCGCTTCCCGCCGCGGGTGTGCCGGCTCTCGGGCATCGGGGCCTCCGTCCGTGCGCGTCCGTGCGCTGTCGGGACGCTACCGCCGGTCGGCGGGGTGCCCTCGCGCGCAGCGCTGCGGGGCCGCGCCCTCCCCGGCTCAGGCGTCGCGTCCGGCCGCCCAGGTCGCGACCGCGCGGAGGTCCGCCTGCGCTTCGGGGGCCAAGCCGGTGGCGCCGATCGCGGCGTCGGCCGCCGCCAGCTCGGCGGCCAGCTGCGCCTCGACCGCGCCACGGGCGCCGGACTCCTCGAGGAGGGCTCGCAGCGTGGCTGCGCCCCCCTCGTCGAGGTCGGTCCGACCCAGACCCGCCTCCAGCGCCGCCCGTCCGGACGCGTCCAGCCGATCGAGGGCCTCGGCGACCAGCAGGGTCCGCTTCCCCTCCGCGAGGTCGGACGCGGCCGGCTTGCCGGTGACCGTGGGGTCACCGAACACGCCGAGCAGGTCGTCGCGCAGCTGGAACGCCCGACCGAGCGGATCGCCGACCGCGAGCATCCGGGCCGCCGCGGTGTCGTCCGCACCGGCGAGCAGCGCACCCAGCTCCAGCGGTCGGCCGACCGAGTACCGGGCGGACTTCAGGGTCGCGACCCGCAGCGCGCGCTCGCGGTTCCCGTCCCGCCGCGCCGCCGCATCGACGTCGAGGAACTGGCCGGCCATCACCTCCACGCGCAGCCGCGTGAACGCCGCGTGGGCGCGCCGCAGGGCAGCGGGGTCGACGTCTGCGGCCATCAGCTCGCCGTCGGCGGCGGCCAGCGCGACATCCCCGAGCAGGATGGCGGCGGCGCGCCCGTAGGCGGCGGCCCCGTCGGCGTCCGCCTCGGGGAGGGTCGCGGCGAACCGGGCGTGCACGCTGGGACGCCCCCGGCGCTCGTCAGCGTGGTCGAGGACGTCGTCGTGCACCAGGGCGCAGGTGTGGACGAGCTCCAGCGCGACGGCGGGCCCGAGGACCCGAGCGGGGTCGTCACCACCGTGGGCGATGAACGACCAGGTCAGCAGCGCTGGTCGGATCCGCTTCCCCCCGCGCGCACCGTCCGCCGTCGCCTCGGCGGCCGCGCCGAGCGCCGGGTCGATCGCGACGAGGTCGGCGCCGAGCCGTTCCACCGCGTCCGCGACCGCGGCCTCGATGGCCGGCAGGTGCGCGGTGAGGCGGTCGGGGAGCGTCACCGCCACCGTGACCTCCGTCACCTCACGGCCGCACCCGGCGGCCTCCGGACCCGTCGCCACGCCGGACGCTATCGGTGTCGTCGGTAGCCTCGGGCGGGGCGGAGGAGGTCGGCGTCGTGGCACCTCGAGTCCTCGTCGTCGACAACTACGACTCGTTCACCTACAACCTCGTGCAGGAGCTCGGAGAGCTCGGCGCCGTGGTCGAGGTCGTCCGCAACGACGCGTTCGCCGTCGCCGAGGTGGTCGCGGAACCACCGGACGGGGTTGTGATCTCGCCGGGTCCGGGCAGCCCGGACGACGCCGGGCTCTCGAACGACCTGATCCTGGCGATGGCGGGCCTGCGGCCCGTGCTCGGTGTCTGTCTCGGCCACCAGTGCATCGGGCAGCTGTACGGCGGGTCGGTGGTCCAGGCGCCGGTGCTGATGCACGGGAAGACCTCGCCGATCTACCACCGGAGCGAGGGCGTCTTCGCGGACCTGCCGTCGCCCTTCGACGCGACCCGGTACCACTCCTTGGTCGTGAACCGCGACAGCGTCCCCGCGGCGCTGCAGGTCACCGCCGAGACGGCCGACGGTCTGGTGATGGGACTGCGGCACCGCGAGAACGACGTCGAGGGCGTGCAGTTCCACCCGGAGTCGATCCTGACGGGCGTGGGGATGCGGCTGCTGGGGACGTGGCTGGCTCGACTGGAGGTGCCGGTCAGGGCCTGAGTCCCTCCAGCGCGGCCGCGAGCGTCGCGACGCCGAGGACGGTGATGCGACCGTCCGCGACCATCCCGGCCTCCGCCGCGGACACCTCCGGGACCAGCATCACCTCGTACCCCGCGTCGATCGCCGCCTTGACCTTCTGCGCGACGCCGCCGACGGGTCCGACGGTGCCGTCGACGTCGAGCGTCCCGGTTCCGGCGATCCGTCGTCCGCGCAGCAGGTCCTCCTCGGCGAGCAGGTCGTAGACGGTCAGGCCGATCATCAGGCCGGCGGACGGCCCGCCGATCCGGACTTCGGGGGAGAGCTCGACGTCGAAGGGCAGCGCCAGCTCGTCGACGGCGGTCTGGACGAGCACGCCGAGGCGAGCCTCGCCCGTCTCGTCGAGCACCCCCAGCGTCACGGGCTGTTCCCGTTCCGCGCCCTGGTGCATGATCGACAGGGACACGGTCATCCCCGGCTCCTCGGCGCGGATCCGCTCGGCAAGGTCGGCGCCGCTCGTGACCGGGACGCCGTTCAAGGCGGTCACGACGTCACCGGGGGCCAGAAGTCCGGCAGCCGGCGCACCGTCGACGACCTCGACGACGACGACCTCGGTCAGGACCTCGACCTCGACCCCGGCGGCCGCTGCGCCCACCGCCGCGGCGACGTCGAACTGTCGCGAGAACCGCTCGCGCTCGCGGGCCAGGTAGACCTGCCGGTCGACGCCCTGCGGGAACACGCGCGCGGTCGGAATCAGGTCGCGGTCGGGGCCCAGCCACGCGACCAGCAGCTGGGCGGCCGGCTGGCGGACCAGTCGGACCGTCAGCAGCGCCGTGTCGCCGGACAGCTCGGTCGTCTCCGCACCGGTGACGGTGACCAGTGGGGCAATCTCCGTCGCGCCGCCGGGGACGTACTCGACGAACGGCATCGG
>JAFMLG010000059.1:0-6246 GCA_017852335.1 Actinomycetota bacterium
ACCTCCGGGTTATGAGCCCGGCGAGCTGACCGAGCTGCTCCACCCCGCGTCAGCGACAGGAACGGTACCGAGGCCCACGGGGGGGTGCAACCCGACCACCGACCGGGCCGGCCACTCGGTGGCGACGGGGCGCTGCGGCGCACTCAGGGGGAGGCCGGGGCCACCCGGTACCGCAGGACGACGACCCCGTCCGCGCCACCCTGGTAGCCGTCGACGATGACCGCGCGGTCGGACCCGCCTCCGCCACGGTCCGCGGCGGCGGCCGTCTCACCCACCACGGCACCGTCCCCCGGGGTCCCGAACCCCGCGCTCGACCTGCCCGCGCCCCCACCGCCGTAGACCACCGGCGCCCCGGTGATGCTCGACGTCACACCCGTGCCACCCGCCAGCCCGACCGCGGCCGACCCCGCGCCCCCGCCACCCCCCGCTCCGTACTGCCCGGTGCCCGTCCCACCGGCGCGTGCCGTGTACGCGACACCGTCGATCGCGCCGGTGCCGGACGCGCCGCCCGTCGACGTCGCCCCCGGACCCCTCCCGGGGGCCCCCCGCCCCCCGGTCGCAACGACCAACGGCGTCCCGGCGCGCCCGAGCGCCGAATCCTCGCCGTCGGCCGCTTCGTGGTCGTCGTTGCAGGTGATCGTCGTGCTCCCCGGGCCCCCGACGCCGACGTCGACCGTGTACTCACCGGTCGTCGCCGCGGTGAGCGTGCCGGTGCTGACACCGCCACCCCCGCCCCCGTGCCCCCAGAGGACGCTGCAGGTCCCGCGGGTCCCGCTCGCTCCGCCGGCCACGACCAGGTACTCGACGTCGCGGACGGCGTTCAGGGTGAACGTCGGGTCCGCGGTCGCCGTCGTGAACGTGTGGATCCGGTACCCGGCGACGCCGTCCGTGTCGACCGTGCCACCGGCGGCGAGCGCCGTGGTCGTCGCGGACCGGGTCGGCGACGCGTCGGAGACGTCGCCGTCCGCGTTGACCGCTCGCACCGTCAGGTCGTACCCGCTCTCCTCTGCCAGCCCGGTGACCGCGAGCGTCGTGGTAGGCGCGGTCACGGTCCCGACGACGGTCACGTCGCCGCCTCCCGTCGGTGTCCGCTCGACCCGGTACGAGGCGGCACCCGTCACGGCCGTCCAGCCGACGTCGAGCGTCTCGGCCAGGACGGCCGAGGTGGTCGGCTGCGCGGGCGCGGCGCAGACCGTCCACCTCCCGTCGGTTGCGGGGGTGGACTCGACCCCACCGTCCGACACGGCCACGACCTCCACGTCGTACCGGACACCGGACGCGAGCCCGTCGACCGCGTGGGAGGTCCCGGACAGACCGGTGACGGCCGTCCACTCCCCGGCGCCCGCGCCGACGTCCGAGGTCCGGTAGCGCAGCGTGTAGGTGACGGCCACGTCAGACGCCGGTCCACGAGACGGTGAAGCCCGACGTCGTCACGTCCGAGAAGGTCAGCGTGCCCGACCATGCCTGCACCTCGGACGAGGACGCCGCGGCCGCGGCGGTCGGCAGGACCAGGACCGTGATGCCGGCGGCGCCGGCCGTGGCACCGCGCAGCGCCGTACGGCGATCGGTCGTCACACCGTCCACCAACCATCCCCCACCGCGCGGGACCCCCCGGCCGATCGTCCGCCCCGGCGTCGGACGACCGGGCCCCGTCGGCGTCTGGAAGTTTACCGACAGAGGACGATCGGACCGAGGGGTGCATCCGCCTCGGCGCCACACGTCTCGGCGCCCCGCGTCTCAGCACCCGACGGCGAACGCCGAGGCGGCGAAGGTCCGCGACGCGGTGCGGCCGATCAGGCACCACGGGCAGACGACGTCGCTGAACACCTCGACCGAGACGGCGCCGACCACCGTCCCGACCGGGTCGCTCATCGAGACGGGACGAACGACGTCTGCGCCGTCTCGGCCTCGTTCGCGTCGCCGGCGTCGCCGTCCTCCGGCGCAGGCACGCCCGCGTCCGGCACGCCGCCGGCGGCCTCGAACGCCCGCTCCAGCAGGCGCCGGGCGGTCAGCAGCTCGCGCTGGTAGCCGGCGAGGTCGCCGGCGCGCAGCCGCTCCTCGGCCCGGTCGAACGACTCGAGCGCCAGCGCCAGCAGCGCCGCCGGGTCGGTCTCGCCGTCGCCGTCCCCGCCGTCGGGGGCGACGCCCTCGTCCTCGGCCAGCGAGTCCGGCACCTCGATGTCGAGCAGCTGCCCGAGCGCCCCGGTCAGCGTCCGGTCGAACGCGGTCCGCTCGCCCATCACGACCGCGACCCGGGCCAGCTCGGGGATCCGGGCCTGCGGGTTCTCGAGGAACAGCGGCTGGACGTACAGGATCGAGTCGGCGATCGGCAGGACCTGCATGTTCCCGCGGATGACGTTGGATCCGTCACGGGACCGCAGCGTGATGTACGCCGAGATCTCGTCGTCCTGCTCGATGCGGGCCTGGGCCTGCGTCGGGCCGAGGACCTGCTGGTCGGACGGGAACCGGACGGCGAACAGCTCGTTCAGCTGGTCCCCGTCGGACCGGCCCGCCAACCACGCGACCATGTTCGGGCGCTCGCGAGCGAGGTACGGCTGGATGAGGACGAACTCCTCGGTCTCCTCGCCGGGCAGACGCATCACCAGGTAGTACGGCTCGAGCAGCCGGCTCTGGGTCGTGAACGCGCTGCCGGTCCCCTGGTTCGCGGTGAAGGCCGGGTCCTCGGGGATGTCCCACTCGTCCGCGCGGTTGTAGAACGAGGACGCGTCGGGGATGTGGTAGGTCGTGTACAGCTCGGCCTGCAGGCGGAACAGGTCCTGCGGGTACCGGAAGTGGGCGATCAGCCGCTGGTCGGCGTCGGCGACGGGCTGCAGCAGCCCCGGGAACGCCTCGCCCCAGGCGGCGGCGATCGGGTCCTCGTCGTCGATGACGTACAGGTCGACGGTGCCGTCGTAGGCGTCGACGACGGCCTTGACCGAGTTGCGGACGTAGTTCACGACGACGGACCGCGCACCAATCTCGAGGACGCGCCGCTCGGAGTACGGGTAGTTCGTCGACGTCGTGTACGCGTCGACGATCCACTTCACGCGGCCGTCGAGCACCACCGGGTACGGCTCCGCGTCCAGCTCGAGGAACGGCGCGACCAGCCGGACGCGCTCGGCGACCTGGCGGTTGTGGATGATGCGCGACTCGTCGGTGATCAGGTTCGAGAGCACCAGGTTGTAGTCGGCGAACCGCAGCGCGTACGCGATGCGCCGGGTGAAGGACCCGACACCGACGCCGCCCAGCCCGTCGTACACGGTGGTGACCTGGGCCTGGGACTCGGGCTCCTCGTAGTCGAGCTCGTCGGCGTCGGTCCTGACCAGCGAGTAGGCCGGCACGCCGGTCGTCCCGAAGTAGACGCCGGGCTCGTCGGCGGGGGTGATCTCGTCCTCGCCGGTCGGCGGGATGTTCGACGCGATGAACACCGGCTGGCCCTCGGCGTTCGCCGTGTTCACCTGGCTCGCGATGACCCCGAAGCCGTGCGTGTAGGTGATGTGCCGGTTCTGCCAGGTGTCGGCCTGCTCCGGCAGGTCCGAGAGCTCACGGGTCGCGATCATCACCTGCCGCAGCTCGCCGTCGACGAGGTAGCGGTCGATGGTGACCTCGCCGATGCCGTAGTACGGCCGCAGCGCCTGGAGCTCCTGGTAGGTCGTGTCGAGGACCGCCGGGTCCCAGAGTCGGACGTTGCGCAGCGTCACGTCGTTCGCCGCGACGTCCTGGCCGTCGAGGTCGTTGCGGATCGTGAACGTCGGCAGGTCGACCCCGCCCAGCCCGTACGCCTCGCGCGTCGCCGCGAGGTTCCGCTCGATGAACGGCTCCTCTCGCGCGAGCTCCTGCGGGTCGACGCGGACCCGCTGGATGACCGCCGGGTAGATGCCCTGCAGGATCACCGAACCGACGAGCAGCAGCGACAGCGCCGCGCCGGGCAGGATCAGCCCGTCGCGGAACAGCGAGGCGACGAGCAGGCCCACGACCACGACCGCGACGCCGATCAGCAGCGTCAGGGCCGGCAGCTCGGCGTTCACGTCGGTGAACGACGCGCCGGTGACGGTGCCGCGGGGCGAGAAGTTCAGCTCGTACCGCTCGAGCCAGTAGCCCCACGCGCGCACGGCCACGCCGGCGGCGACGATCAGCGTCAGGTGGCGGCGGGCCTCGACGGAGACCTTCGCGCCCGGCGCGTCGGGGCGGATCGCGCCGAGGAGGTAGTGGGCGCCGGCGCTGAGCAGCCCGATCAGCACGATCGAGGTGAACAGCCACGTCCGGAGCAGCGACCAGAACGGCAGGTCGAAGAGGAAGAACCCGATGTCGCGGGAGAACTGCGGGTCGACCGCCCCGACGGTCCCGCCGTTCAGGTACAGCAGGAACGTCTGCCACTGCGCGCCGACCGCCGACCCCGAGGTCAGGCCGAACAGCAGCGAGACGCCGACGATGGCCCGGGGCAGGAACGGGTCGACGACGTCCCGCAGGCGCTGCACGGCGGCCTGCTGGGGCGTCGTCGGGATGATGAACGGCCGGACCCGGCGGACGTACGCGAGGTTCAGCGCCAGCAGCAGCGTGAGGACGACGGAGAACACGGCCCCGATGCCGACCCGGCTGAACAGGACGGTGAGGAAGAGGTCGCGGTAGCCGCGCTCCTCGAACCACCACAGGTCGGTGACGAACACGGCGACCCGGTTCGCGCCGAAGACGAGGAGCAGGACGACCGCCCCGATCACCGTCCCCAGCCGCTTCCGCAGCAGTTCACCCACGGGGACGGCCCTTTCCGACGCGTTCGGGGCACCGGAGGGTACCGACGGCCCGCACGGCGGCGGTCGTCCGCGGCCACGGCTGCGCCGCCGCCGCGCAGGTCGTCGGCGGACCCGCCGGCGCCTCAGCCCGACGTCGCGCCGAGCGGCACCGCGCCGGCCGGCACGCGGCCGGCGGCGAGCTGCGCGACGGCGTCGAGCGCGTCGACGAGATCGGTGACCGGCACCAGCAGCACCGCGACCGGGACCTCGGTGCGCCGCGCCAGCGGCAGGTCGTCCACCGGCAGCAGGAACGCGTCGGGTCGCAGCGACGCCGCCGCCCGCAGCTTGTGGTCCACCCCGCCGACGGCCAGGACCGTCCCGTCGGCGGCCAGCGCCCCGGTGCCGGCGACGACGAGGCCGGGGGCGGTCGGGTCGGCCTCCGCGACACGGGCCGCGACCGCGACCGCGAGCATCAGACCGGCGGACGGACCGCCGACGCCGTCGGTCGCGAACGCGACCGTCGCCCGGTCCCCCACGCCGGTGGCGGCCAGCGCCAGCTCCGCCGCCCGCTCCTGCGCGGCGGTCATCGCGGCCGCGCCCGCCCGGGCGACGTCGGCGAGGTCCTGTCCGGGCGGGACCAGCCGGTCCCGCGCGACCAGCTCGACGGCCGGGTCGAGGGCCGCGTCCCACCACGCGGCGAGGTCGTCGGCCTCGGCCACCTCGATCGTCGTCGCGTGCAGCCGGCCGGCCGGCTCGCGGATCCGCACCGGATCGTCGGCCGTCGTGGCCGCGACGGTGACCAGGTCGGCGGTGTCCAGCACCGGACCGCCCGAGACGAGCAGCTGGCAGTCGGGGTGCGCGACCACGAGCTCGCAGGGCAGCAGCCCGGTCGCCCAGGCACCACCGGCCCCGCCGAGGAGGCCGAGGGTCAGGACGACCCGGAGCAGGGCGCGGCGCACGCGCGTCAGCGCCGGCGCAGCGCGGCCGCGGCCAGTCCCGCCGCGGCCAGCAGCCCCGCCGCGGCGGCCGTGCGGCGGCGCAGGCGGAGGCGTCCGAGCGCCACCCAGTCGGCGTGCTCGGCGACGGCCTCGAGCAGCGCCTCCTCGTTGGTGCGGCGCGGGACCCAGCCGGTCGCGCGCAGCCGGTCGTTCGCGAGCACCCACGGGTGGAGGAACAGCTCGACGGCGCCGGGGGGCAGCTCGCCGAGCCCGGACCGTGCGGCCGCGGCCAGCAGGGCCCGGGCCCGGTCGGGCGCGAGGCGGACCTCGCGGCGGCCGACGAACCGCCGCACGTCCTCGTACGCGAGCCAGCCGTCCGGCGCGACGTTGAACGCGCCGTCCAGCGGCGTGGTCAGCGCGTGGACGATGGCGCCGACGACGTCGTCGAGGTGGACGAACTGCAGCGGTGGGGGCGCGTCACCCAGCCGCGGCAGCACCGGCAGCTCGAGCACGCGGGAGAGGAAGTTCTGCACGCCGGGGCCGAACACCGCGGCGCTGCGCAGCACCGTCAGCGCCGG
>JAFMLG010000059.1:6297-7828 GCA_017852335.1 Actinomycetota bacterium
CGGCGCGAGCGCCGCCTCGACCTCGCGCTTGTGCTCGGCGTACGGGAACCCGGCGTTGCCCCGCAGCGGCCGGTCCTCGGTCAGCGGGACCGGGTTGTCCGGGTGCGCCCCGTACGCGACGACCGAGGAGAGGTAGACGACCCGCCGGACGCCGGCCGCCAGGGCCGCGGCCATCACGTTCGCGGTGCCGTCGACGTTGATCGCCCGCATCGCGGCGACGTCGCGGATCGGGTCCATCTGGAACGCGAGGTGGACGAGGACGTCGACGCCGGCCAGGGCGTCGGCGAGGTCGGGGTCCCGGACGTCGGCGCGGACCGGGGCCAGCATCGGGTTCGCCGCGTCGGCCAGCCGCGCCGACAGCGCGTCCGCGGGCAGCACGTCGAGCGCGACCAGCCGCGACAGCGGACCGCCGTCCAGCCCGAGCGCCACGTCCGGGTCGGCCAGCGCCGCGACGAGGGCCCGTCCGAGCAGCCCGCCGGCGCCGGTGACGGCCACCGTCGTCACGTCCGCTCCCCCGTCCGGTCCGACCTACCGTAGCCACGGCGCCCGACGGGACCCGGACGCGGACGAGGAGGCGGCACGTGGAGCCGATCGTCGACTGGTCCCTGGCGGAGCGCACGGCCCGCGAGGTCGCCCGCGCCGGCGACCGGCGCCCCACCCCCGACGAGCGGGGCCGGCTCGAGGAGGCGCAGCGCCTCGCCGAGCACTGGCTGGACGAGGGCGGCCTGCCCGCCCCGCCCGACGCCGGCCGGACGCTGGTCCTGGACCGCGACCGCTGGGTCGACGACGCCGTCGTGCGGCTGCGGCGGCTCATCGACCCGATCGCCGCCGCGCAGACGGAGGGGATGCTCGGCATGGCCCGGCGCCAGGTCGACGAGCTGCGCCGCGCCCTCGACGAGGACCCCGACGCCGTCGAGCGGGCCCTCGAGGAGCTCGGCGACCTCGGCGGCGAGGAGGGCCTGGCCGGCCTCGCGGGCCTCGGCCTGCCGGGCGGCGCCGGTGGGCTCGGCGACCTGCCGGAGGGGCTCGGGGCGCAGGCCGACGCGATGCGCGAGCAGCTGCGCCGGCTGGCGGCCGAGGGGGGTCTCGCGGACATGGTCCGCCGGACCGTCGACGCGTTCGCCGCCGGCGACCCGGCGACGCTGATGCGACCGGCCGCCGCGGCGCTGACGGCGCTCCAGGCCGGCCAGGTCATCGGGACGCTGGCCCGGCAGGTCGTCGGCCACCACGACCTCGGTATCGCGACGGGCCCGGCCGGCACCGCCGGCCTGGTCGCGGTGAACGTCGCCGAGGCGTTCGACGGCTACGACCTCGACCCGGCCGAGGTCGCCGTCGTGCTGGCGGTCACCGAGGCCGCCCACCGCCGGCTGCACCACGCGGTGACGTGGTTGGACGCGCACCTCGACGCGCTGGTCGCCCGGTTCGCGGCGCTGACCGAGATCGACGAGGAGCGGATGCGCGAGGTCGCCGAGGCCGTGCAGCAGGACCTCGACCCCGACGACCCGGAGTCGTTCGCCCGCGCGATCGAGCG
>JAFMLG010000060.1 GCA_017852335.1 Actinomycetota bacterium
GCGGTCGCCCCGGCCCCCGACGTCCTGGCGGGCTGGGACGCCTACGGCGCGGCCGGCCTCGCGCTCCATGCCGACGCCCACGCCGGCGGGGGCACGCGGTACTGGCGCCCGCTGCCCGGGGAGGACGTCGCGGCCCGGCTGGGCGAGCTGGTCGCGGCCTGCTGCGCCGGCGGGCGCGACGCGCTGGTCGTCGTCCCGGACCCGGCCTCGCCGACCGCCGACGCGGTGCTCGCGTCGGCCGCCGCCGCGGACGTCGGGACGGTCGACCTGCGCGGCGGTCCCGACCGGCGGGCCGCGTACCGGGCCTGGCTGCGGTGCCGGGCCGGCGAGGTCCGGGTCGCCGTCGGCGGCCGGGCCGCCGCGTTCCTCCCGCTCGGCCGCCTCGGCCTGGCCGTCGTCCTCGACGAGGCCAGCCCGGTCCACAAGGAGCGGCGCAGCCCGCGGCACCACGTCCGCGAGGTCCTGCTGGAGCGGGCCCGTCGGGCCGGGGCGGTCGGGCTCGCCGTCGGCGACGTCCCCTCGGCCACCGCGCAGGGGCTGATCGACGCCGGGCGCCTGGCCGTCGTGGCCGCCCCGTCCGCCGCCCTCGCGGCCCGGCGGCCCCGCGTCCACCTCGCGACCGGGGCGGGGGAGGCCCGGGCCCGCCTGTCCCGGGCGGCCGTCGCGGTGCTGCGCGACGCCACGGCCGCCGGGGGGTACGGCGTGGTCCTCGCCGCCCGTCGGGGCGAGGGTCGGGCGCTGGTCTGCACCCGGTGCGGCGACCTCCTGCGCTGCCCGCGCTGCGCCGCCTCGATCGCCCGGGCGCCCGACGGTGGGCGGTGGTGCCCCTCCTGCGGCGAGACCGGCCCCCGTCCGCCGGCCTGCCCGCGGTGCGGGCCGGGACCGCTCTCGCCGCTGGCCGCGGGGGCCGGCCGGCTCGGCGAGGAGCTCCGCGCCACGCTGCCCGTCCCCGTCGTCGTCCTCGAGGGCCACGCCCGACCGGCGCCCCCGCCGCCGGCGGTCCTCGTGATGACGCGCGGCAGCGTCCTCGACCGCCCGCCCCCGCTGGGGCCGGTCCGCGGCGTCGTCCTCCCGGACCTCGAGGGCGACCTGCGGCGGCCGGTCCTCGACGCGGCCGAGGACGCCCTCCGGCTGGCGTTCGCGGTCGGCGGCTGGACCGTCGCCGGGCGGACGGACCCGCCGGTCGACGGCGGTCCCGACGTCGTCGTCGAGGTGCGGGACCCGTCCCACCACGCGCTCCGGGCGCTCGAGGCCTGGGACCCCGGGGCGTTCTGGTCCGAGGAGGTGCGCCTCCGGACCGCGGTCCGGCTCCCCCCGGCGGTCGCGGTCGTCGGCCTCGAGGTCCGGCCGGGTCGGCGCGGCGAGGTCCCCGACGTCCGCGCCGACCTCGCCGCCGTGCTCCCGACGGGGGACGAGCTCGCCGGACCCCTGCCGCGGGCGGACGGGGCGGCGGCGTGGCTGCTGCGGACCGCCGACCGTCGGGCGACGCTGGCCGCCCTCGCCCCGGTCCGGTCGGCCTGGGCCCGCACCGGTGCCGACGTCCGCGTCGACGTCGACCCGGTCGGCCTGGACTGACCGGCCTACCCTCGCACCTCCGCACGGTGCGTCGGAGGTCCGGGATGGGACTGCTCGAGGTCCGCCTGTTCGGCGATCCCGTGCTGCGCCAGCCGGCGCTCGAGGTCCGCGACTTCGACGGCGGTCTCGCACGGCTGGCCGAGGACATGGCCGCCACGATGCACGCCAACGACGGCGTCGGGCTGGCCGCGAACCAGGTCGGCGTGCTGCGGCGGCTGTTCACCTTCGACGTCCCGGCGTCGGAGGAGCGCGAGGGCATGGCGGGCGCGGTGACCAACCCGGTCGTGCTCGAGGCCTCCGAGACGCAGCAGGACGGGGACGAGGGCTGCCTCTCGTTCCCCGGCCTGTTCTACCCCGTCCAGCGGCCGCTCGAGGTCCGCGTCCGGCACCAGGGGCTCGACGGCGAGGCGCGGGAGGTCACCCTCGAGGGGCTCCTCGCCCGCGTCTGGCTGCACGAGATGGACCATCTCGCCGGCGTGCTGTTCGTCGACCATCTGGCGCGGCACGACCGGCGGGAGGCGCTGCGCCTGATGCGCGAGCGGGACCTCGATCCGGCCGAGGTCCCGGGCCTGCCGGACGTCCTCGGCGCCCCCGGGCGGTGAGCGACCCCGGCGCCCCGGTCCGCGTCGTGTTCGCCGGCACGCCGGACGTCGCGGTTCCGGCCCTCGACGCGCTGGTCGACGACCCCCGCGTCGCCGTGGTGGGCGTGCTGACCAACCCCGCCCGGCCCCGTGGACGCTCGGGGTCACCGGTGGACCCGCCGGTCGCCGTCCGGGCGCACGACCTCGGGCTGCCCGTGCTGCAGCCGGTGCGACCGGCCGACGCGCGCGACGCCCTCGCGGCGCTCGACGCCGACGTCGGCGCGATCGTCGCGTACGGCGCGCTCCTCCCGGCCGACGTGCTCGCCGTGCCGCGGACCGGGTGGGTGAACCTCCACCTCTCGCTCCTGCCCCGGTGGCGTGGGGCGGCCCCGGTCCAGCACGCCGTCCGCGCCGGGGACCCGGTCACCGGTGCGACCGTGTTCCGCCTCGACGAGGGCATGGACACGGGGCCGGTCCTGCGTCGGCTGGAGGTCCCCGTGCCCGACGACGTCGACGCCGGCGACCTCCTCGTCGACCTCGCGACGCGGGGCGCGCCGGTCCTCGTCGACGGCGTCCTCGCGGCCGCGGCCGGCGAGCCGGGCACGCCGCAGCCGGCCACCGGCGCGACGCACGCCCCGCGGCTCCTTCCGGCCGACGGCGTCGTCGTCTGGGACGCCCCGGCCGACGTCGTCGCCCGCGGCATCCGGGCCGTGACCCCCCGGCCCGGCGCCACGACGCGCGGCCCCCGCGGGACGCTGAAGCTCGCGGGTGCCACGGTCGCCGCGGGCGCGACCGGGGCGGCCGCGGCGACCGCGGCGCCGGGCACCGTCCTCGGCGTCGAGGGCGACGGGGTCCTGGTCGCGGCCGGCCCCGGGACCGTCCGCGTCGCCCGCATCCAGCCCGAGGGGCGCCGCTGGACGACCGCCGCCGACGTGCTCCGCGGTCGCGGTCTCACCGTCGGCGACGTCCTCGGCCCCGAGGGGTCGGAGGGGGTCCGCCGGTAGGATCGGGGGTCCTCGCGCGCCGGGTGCGCGCGGCCGGCGTCGCCCGCGGACCGGTCCCGACGTCGATCCGGCCGCCGCGCCCGTCCCCGACCTGGAGCCCCGCCCTGCACGCCCCCGCCGTGGATCCCGCGCCGCCCCTGGCCGACGGCCTGCGCGACGCGTCCCTGCGGGCCCTCGCCCTCGGCCGGTCGGTCGCCGGCACCACGGCCCCGAACCCCGCCGTGGGCTGCGTGCTCCTCCGTGACGGTGCGGTCGTCGGGGAGGGCGCGACCGCGCCGGCCGGCGGCCCCCACGCCGAGGTGGTGGCGCTGCGCGCCGCGGGGGACCGTGCGGTCGGCGCGACGGCCGTCACGACGCTCGAGCCCTGCGCCCACACGGGGCGGACCGGACCGTGCACGGCGGCACTGGTGGACGCCGGGGTGGCCGCCGTGCGGTACCTCGTCCCCGACCCGAACCCCGTCGCGGCCGGGGGCGGCGCCGTGCTGCGGGCCGCGGGCGTCGACGCTGGACCGCTCGACGCGCCCGACCTCGCCGCGTGGGCGGTCGAGGACCTCCGCGGCTTCCTGACGCTCGTCGCGACGGGCCGCCCCCACGTCCTCCTGAAGCTCGCGCAGGACCGCGACGGCGGGACCGTGCCATCCCCCGGCGGCTACCTCACCGGGACCGCGGCCCGGCGTCGGGTCCATGCGCTGCGGGCCGAGGTCGACGCCGTGCTCGTGGGCGGCGCGACCGTCCGGGCCGACGACCCCCGCCTCGACGTCCGCGACGTCCCGCACGACGCGGGCCGGCAGCCGCGGCCGGTCGTGCTCACGGCCGGTGCCGACCTGCCCCCGACGGCCCGCCTGCTCGGACGGCGGCCGCTCGTCGTCGTCGGACCCGGGGCCGAGCCGGCGCGGTGCGCGGCCCTCGTCGCGGCCGGCGCCGAGGTCGTCCGCGTGGACGGCGGGCCCGAGGGCCCCGACCCCGCCGCGGCGCTCGCGGCCCTGCCCGCGCACGGCGTCCTGACCGTGCTGGCCGAGCCGGGCTCGCGCCTCGCGGCCCGGCTGCTCGCCGCCGACCTCGTCGACGTCGCCGAGCTGCACGTCGCCGGTGGGACGCCGCGGACCGCGGCGCTGCCCCTGCCGGGTCCGCGGCTCGTCGCGGCGGACGACGTCGCGGTGGGACCCGACCGGGTGCTCCGGTTCGTCCGCCCGGGGGTGGCGTGATGTTCACGGGACTCGTCGAGGAGGTCGGACGGATCGCCGCGATCGACGCGGCGGGGGGCGGCGTCCGCCTCGAGGTGGCCTGCGCCGGGGTGCTGGACGACCTGCCGGACGGGGCGTCCATCGCCGTCGACGGCTGCTGCGTCACGGTGTCGGCGCGGACGTCGGCCGGGTTCGCGGTGGACCTGATGGCGCCGACGCTGGCCGCCACGGCGCTCGGGGGGCTCGCCGTCGGCGACGCGGTCAACCTCGAGCGGGCCCTCCGGGCGGACGCGCGGCTCGGGGGGCACCTCGTCCAGGGCCACGTCGACGCCGTGGGGGAGGTGCTCGACGTCGCCGACGAGCCGGGCACGCGGTGGCTGACCGTCGGTGTCCCCGCGGACCTGCGCCGGTACGTCGTCCCGCGGGGCTCGCTCTGCATCGCCGGCGTCAGCCTCACCGTCGCGCGGCTGGAGGACGGCCGGGCGACGGTCGGGCTGATCCCGCACACGCTGGGGGCGACGACGCTGGGGGACCGGCGTCCGGGGGACCGGGTGAACCTCGAGGTGGACGTGGTCGCGAAGTACGTCGAACGCATGCTCCCGCCGGTCGTCGCATGAGCCTCGACCGGATCGAGGACGCCGTCGCGGCCCTGGCCGCGGGACGGATGGTCGTGGTCGTCGACGACGAGGACCGCGAGAACGAGGGCGACCTGGTCCTGGCGGCCGAGGCCGCCGACGAGGCCGCGCTGGCGTTCCTCGTGAACCACACCAGCGGCGTCGTCTGCGTCCCGATGCTGGCCGAGGACCTGCACCGCCTCGAGGTCCCGATGATGGTCGAGGTGAACGAGGACCGGAAGGGGACGGCGTACACGGTCTCGGTCGACGCCGCCGCGGACGTCGACACCGGCATCTCGGCGGCCGACCGCGCCCGGACGATCCGCGTCCTCGCCGACCCGTCCGCGACGCCGACGGACCTGACGCGGCCGGGTCACGTCTTCCCGCTGCGCTACCGGGCCGGCGGGGTGCTGCGGCGGCCGGGGCACACCGAGGCCGCCGTCGACCTCGTGCGCATGGCCGGGCGCGGGACCGCGGGGGTCATCGCCGAGCTCGTGAACCCGGACGGGACCATGCAGCGCATGGACGACCTCGAGCGGTTCGCGGCGGCGCACCACCTGCCGCTCGTCAGCATCGCCGACCTGATCGCCCACCGGCGTCGGACCGAGGCGATCGTCGAGCGCGTCGCGACGACGACGGTCCCGACCCCGTACGGCGAGTGGCGGGCGTACGCGTACCGCTCCACCGTCGACGACGTCGAGCACGTCGCGCTGACCCTCGGCGACGTGGACGGTCGTCCGGACGTGCTGGTCCGGATGCACTCGGAGTGCCTGACCGGCGACGTGTTCCGGTCCCTGCGCTGCGACTGCGGGCCGCAGCTGGACCTCGCGATGGCCCGGATCGCCGAGGAGGGCTCCGGCGTCGTCGTGTACCTCCGGGGGCACGAGGGACGCGGCATCGGCATCGCCGGGAAGCTCCGGGCGTACGCGCTCCAGGACGCCGGGGCCGACACGGTCGACGCGAACCTCGCGCTCGGTCTGCCCGCCGACGCCCGCGACTACGGCACGGGTGCCTCCATCCTCGTCGACCTCGGCCTGACCGGCATCCGACTCCTCACGAACAACCCGGGCAAGCGGGCCGCCCTCGGCGGGTTCGGGCTGCACGTCACCGGCCGCGTCCCCCTCGAGGTCGCCCCGAACGAGCGCAACGCCGCGTACCTCGCGACGAAGGCGGCGCGGTTCGGCCACGAGCTGACCGGTGGGGACGCGCTGCCCGTCTCGACCGGCGTGGGGGACCTCGCGGCCCAGGGCGCCGGGGCGGCCCGGGGCGTGCGCCGCGGCCGGCGCGGTGTCGGCATGGCCCCGCCCGACGAGGGCGCGGCGTGAGCGGGACCGCCGAGCGGCGCAACGCCCGGGCCACGGGCCTGCGGGTCGGCGTCGTCGCGGCCCGGTTCCACGGTGACCTCGTGGACCGGCTCCTCGCCGGGGCTGGGGCGGAGCTGGCGCGGTGGGGGTGCGAGGTCGTCGGGACCGTCCGCGTCCCCGGTGCGTTCGAGATCCCCGTGGTCGCGCAGCGCATGGCGGCCTCCGGCCGCGTCGACGCGGTCGTGGCGCTGGGCTGCGTCATCCGCGGCGAGACACCGCACTTCGATCACGTCTGCACGGCGGTCACGACGGGCTGCGAGGCGGTGGCCCGGACGACCGGCGTGCCGGTGGGCTTCGGGGTCCTGACCGTCGACGACCGCGCGCAGGCGGAGGCCCGCGCCGGCGGGGCGCACGGGGACGCGGGGGCGTCGGCCGCGCAGGCGGCGGTCGAGACGGCGCTCGCGCTCGGCGCCTGGTGAGCCGGGCCGCATGAGCGGGCCGGGGCCGCGGCGGGCGGCCGTCGCCGCCGAGCAGGCGCACCTCGATCGGGCCGTGCGCCGCGTGGCCGAGCTCCGCGACCGGGCCGAGGGACGTCTAGCCGAGGTCCAGGGCGACCGGCTCGGCTCGACGTTCTCGGCCCAGTTCGAGCGCGACGTCCTCGCCCACCACGAGGCCTCCCGGGTGTCGCGGTTCACCCTCGGGGACCGGGAGGCGCTCCTGTTCGGCCGGCTCGACCTCGACGACGGCGAGTCCCTCCCGATCGGACGGCTCTCGGTCATGGACGAGGACGGACCGGTCCTCGTCGACTGGCGCGCCCCCGCCGCCGCCCCGTTCTACCGGGCGACGGCGGCCCGTCCCGAGGGCGTCGTGCGGCGCCGCACGATCCTCGCCGAGGGGCCGCGCGTCCTCGACGTGACCGACGAGCTGCTCGACGGTCCCGCGGCCGAGCGGCTCGGGCTCGAGGCCGTGACGGGGGAGGGGGCGCTGCTCGCCTCGCTCGAGCGGACGCGCGACCACACGATGCGGGACATCGTCGCCACGATCCAGGCCGACCAGGACCGCATCATCCGCGCACCGGCCGCCGGCACCCTGGTCGTGACCGGCGGCCCCGGGACCGGCAAGACGGTGGTGGCGCTGCACCGGGTGGCGCTGCTGCTGTACCGCGACCGCGAGCGGCTCGAGGCCCGCGGCGTCCTCGTCGTCGGCCCCTCGCGGACCTTCACGGAGTACACGCGCCGCGTCCTGCCGTCGCTCGGCGAGGACCGCGTGGTGCAGCGGCCGCTCGAGGCGCTCGGTCCGCCGGGGCTGACCGTCGTCGGCTGGGACGCACCGCCCGTCGCGGCCGTGAAGGGGGCCGGGGCGATGGCCGGGGCCTGCCGGCGCATGGTCGTGGCGGCGCTGCCGCCGCTGCCGGCGCGGACGCGGTTCACCGTCGCGGGCACGGCGGCCGAGGTCGCCGGCCGCGACCTCGACCGCCTGCGCCGTCGGCAACTGCGAGCGGCAGAACAGCTTGAAGATCCA